>URRX01000138.1 GCA_900550345.1 uncultured Anaerococcus sp.
ATATCAATTTTTTCACTATTATATTTTGTTTCTTCTTCCCTTCTTAAATCGATTACTGTAGATACATTTAAATCTTTTAATAATTCCATATCATTTTCTGTGAGATTATCTAGGTTTGCACTTCTTATAAAGGATTCCCATGAAGTAATTTTTCCATCGCAAGTTGGATATCCTCCTAGACTTCTAGCATTTTTAATATTTTCAAAGGGTAAAATTTTTAAATATTTTATTTTTTCCATTTTTCCCTATCCCTATGTTTTTTTACTACTATATAATTACTATCTTTCAAAAGCCCATATATTTTCTCGCACATATAAACCGACCTATGCTGACCACCAGTACAACCAAAGCCTATAGATATAGAATTTTTACCCTCTTTTATAAAATATGGAATTAGCTTTATAAGATTATCATAAACCGTATTTTTAAATTCCTCAGCTATTTCAAAACCATCTAGATAATTTTGTAATTTCTTATCTGTACCATTTAAGGCTTTTAATTCTTTTATATAAAAAGGGTTAGGCAAAAATCTTAAGTCAAACACAACATCAACATCTAAACTTAGTCCATTCTTATAACCAAAGGAAAATAAATTTATAATGAAATTTTCTTTTTTATCTGAAATATCAAGAATTACTTTTCTAAGATCCTTATTATTATAATTGCTTGTATCAATTATTAAATCAGCCATTTTCTTAATATCTTTTAATTCTTTTTTCTCTTTATCTAATCCATCTTCTACATCACCAAAAGAACCTAAAGGATGAGGACGCCTAAGTTCATTATATCTTTTCATAATAATTTCATCTTGGCTTGTAAGATAAATTATCTTTGTATCTTCATTTATTTTTTTAAGATTTTCTAGATTTTTTGCTAGATGTTTATCCACTTCCATAGATCTAAAATCTACTACACAAGCAAGCTTATCAATAGGTTTATCTTGAGACATATTTAGTTTAATAAAAGATTCGATCAAACTTGATGGGACATTATCCATAGCATAATAATCAAGGTCTTCAAAAATTCTAAGAGCAGTTGTTTTTCCAGAACCACTAAGTCCTGTTATAATTTTAACCTTCATTATATTTCACCTATAACTTTTACTTCTCTTTCTAGTTTAAAACCTGTTTTTTCAAATACAATACTTGCAACTTCTTCTATAAAATCAATCATTTCTTTATAAGTCGCATTGCCATTATTAATTAAAAATCCACAGTGCTTTTCACTAACTTGACAATCTCCCTTTGCATATCCCCTAAGTCCACACTCATCAATTAATTTTGATGCAAAAGAGCCTACAGGTCTTTTAAAAGTTGATCCAGCAGATTTTTTTTCTAAAGGTTGTTTTGTTACTCTTCTATTGGTAAAATCATTATATTTTTCATAAATTTCTTCTTGATTTCCATTTTTAAGTTCATATATTGCTTCAGAAACTATTAAATCATCATCAAAAACTTTTGAATGTCTGTATGAAAAATCCATTTCTTCGTTAGTTAATTCAATTATTTCCCCTTCTCTTGAAATTAATTTAACACTTTTTATAATATCTTTCATTTCAACACCGTAAGCTCCTGCGTTCATAGCAACAGCACCGCCAACTGTTCCTGGAATTCCTGAAACTTCTTCCATTCTTGTCAATGAATTTTTAAATGAAAATTTACTAGCCTCAGATAAAAGAGCACCAGCACTAACTTTTAGGAGATTTCCATCTACAGAAATTCTATCATATTTTTTAGAAATTATTATCACACATCCTCTAATTCCTTTATCAGTAACTAAAATATTAGTCCCATTTCCAATAATTGTAGTTTCTATATTATTTTCTTTATTAAATTTAACCAAATTCACTAATTGGTATTCTTCTTCAACTTCTACTAATACATCGGCACATCCCCCAATGCCAAAATTTGTGTAGTTTTTTAGTTTTTCATCAAATTTAATAATTCCAAAATCTTTATTTTCATACAATGATCTATAATCCATAAACTCTCCTTCTAACTTACTAAAATCTATTTTTATTATACTCTTGTTTGATTTTTTGTCCGTTTTTATATATAATAGCAAGTAGCGATTATATTTGTAAATTTTTAATAAATTTGGTATAATAACTAAGATAAAATTAAGACTTGGAGGTGTAAAGTATGGCAAGAGAATGTGATATCTGTGGAAAAGGTACAAAATTTGGTAACAAAGTAACTTTCTCACACAGAAGACTAAACAGAAACTTTAAACCAAACGTTCATAAATTAAGAGCTAAAATTAATGGAAGCGTAAAAACAATCAACGTTTGTACAAAATGTATAAAAAGCGGTAAAGTAGAAAAAGCTTAATAGAAATTTTATAGTGCTATAAGCACTATTTTTTCATTAAAAAAGAAAGTAGTAAATTAACTACTTTCTTTTTTTATTCCTCTATTATTTTGTAATATTTATTTACTTGTTCAACTATTGAATTTTCCTTGTGAGAAAAAATATCAGATCCACTCACCACAATATCTATACCTGCATCAATAACTTTTTTCAAATTATGATCTTTAATACCACCATCTACTTCGATCAAACAAGATAAATTATTTTCATCTATATATGACCTAAGCTTTTGAATCTTTTCAATAGAATCTTCTATAAAACTTTGACCCCCAAAACCAGGCTCCACACTCATTACCAAACATAAATCAATTTTTTCTAAATATGGAATTATATTGTTAATATCTGTTTTTGGTTTAAAGCTTAGCCCTACTTTAAGTCCACAAGATTTAATTTTTTCTATAGTTTCATCTAAATTTGAACATGCCTCATAATGAACAGTTATAAGATCTGCTCCACTATTTTTAAACTGATCTATATATCTAATTGGTTCTTCAATCATTAGGTGAGTATCAAATATAAAATCATTATCTTTTCTAATCGCCTTAATTATTGGAAAACCAAAAGAAATATTTGGAACAAATTTTCCATCCATAATATCAAGGTGTAAATATTTTACCTTAGTTTTTTTCAATTGATCTAAATCATTTTGTAAATTAGCAAAATTTGCTGATAAAACTGATGGTGATAATTCTACCATGTTTGTCTCCTTTTTTTTATCTCTTCAAATAAAGTTAAATAATTTTCATATCTTGTTTTTTCTATCATGTTTTTAGAAAGATCATCTTTAACCTTGCATTTTGGCTCATTAATATGATTACAATCCTTAAATTTACAAGAATTATTATCAAATTCTCTAAAACAATATTTTAACTCTTTTTCATCATCAATAAAGTCTATATCAAAACTATCAAAACCTGGTGTATCAAAAATGTTAGTATTTTTTTCTAAATTAAAAATTTCAATGTGTCTTGTTGTATTTTTACCTCTTTTTGATTTTTCAGAAATAGATCCTATTTCTATTTCTTTTTCAACAAGATTTGATAAAAATGTAGACTTACCAACACCCGAAGATCCAGAAACTGCAGAAGTTTTTCCTCTTAAAATTTCTAAAATTTCTTTTTC
>URRX01000139.1 GCA_900550345.1 uncultured Anaerococcus sp.
TATATCAAAAACCAAAAGTCCACCCTTTTTTAAATTTTTATAAGAATTTTCTATCAATTTTTTTAGATCATCTTCATCTAAAATATAATTTATAGAATCGAGTAAAATTACAATAAGATCGTAAGAATTTTCATTTTCAAAATCTACCATATTATAATTATACAAAGATACATTTTCTTCTTGAAATTTTTTCGAAAAAACTTCTAGCATTGATTTTGATAAATCCAAAGCATCAATTTTTTCAAAAAAATCAAAAAAATGATTGGTTAGCATGCCTGTTCCACATGCTAACTCCAACATTTTTTCTCTTTTGATATTATTTTTATCGACCAAATATTTTATATTATCTGCATATTTTTCATAATCAAGGTCAAAGGATAATTTATCATAAATATAAGCAAAATCTTTATACATTACTTATCTTCTATTTCCTTGTAAGATTTTTGAGTTTTTACAAGTAAATCTTTATATTTTTCTAATTTTTCACGTTCTTCATTTACAACAGCCTCTGGTGCTTTTGAAACAAAGCCTTGATTGTTGAGTTTGCCCTCAGCTCTTTTAATTTCAGATTCTAATTTTTTAATTTCATCTTTTAATCTTTTTCTTTCCTTATCATAATCAATTAAATTTTCTAAAGGAATATAAATTTTAAAATCATTAAAAATCAAACTTACAGCATCTTCAGCTTCTTTGTCCTCATCTATTATAGAAATTTCTCTAGATTTTGAAAGATTTACAAATTGACCTTTCAAAATATCTAAGAATTTTCTAGTATTTTCATCTGATGAGTATATTATTAAATCTTGTCTTGTTTTTGATCCAAGATTTAAAGTTTGTCTTTGATTTCTAATAGCTTTTATAGCCTCAATTGCTCCATCAACAACCCTTGCCTCATCATCAAAATTGAAATCTTCCCTAACTTGTGGCCAAGTTTCAACTATAAGCATATCTTTTTTATTTGGTAATTGTTTATAAATTTCTTCAGTAATAAATGGCATAAATGGATGAAGAAGAGAAATCATATCTTTTAGAACATAAAGTAGAACTTTTTTAACAGTTGATTTTTTACTTTCATCGCTAGAATTTAATCTTTCCTTGGCAAATTCAATATACCAATCACAAAATTCTTCCCAAATAAAATCTTCAATCCTACTTGCAGCAAGTCCAATTTCATACTTGTCTAAATTTTTAGAAACTTCTTCAACTACATTATTTAATCTTTTTAAAATCCACTTGTCTTCAAGACTTAAATCTAAATTTTTAAATTCGATATCATCATTTTCATCAACATTCATCAAAACAAATCTAGTCGCATTCCACAATTTGTTGGCAAAATTTCTACTTGCTACAATTCTTTTTTCATCATAGCGCATATCATTTCCAGGTGAATTTCCAGTAATTATTGTAAATCGAAGGGCATCTGCTCCATATTTATTTACAACATCAATTGGATCAACCCCATTTCCCAAAGACTTACTCATTTTTCTTCCTTGAGGATCTCTAATTAGACCTGTGAAAAGTACATGGTCAAATGGAGTTTTATTTGTATTATAAAGAGATGAAAATACCATTCTTATAACCCAGAAAAATATGATATCATAACCTGTTACAAGTATATCTGTTGGGAAGAAATATTTATAATCTTCAGTTTCTTCTGGCCAACCCAAAGTCGCAAAAGGCCAAAGAGCTGATGAAAACCAAGTATCAAGAGTATCTTCTTCTTGTCTTACTTTTTTTCCATTTAAATATCCATTTTCATCTGGATCATCTTCTGAAACAATAATTTCTCCATCTTCTGTATAAAAAACTGGAAGTCTGTGTCCCCACCATAATTGTCTAGAAATACACCAATCTCTAATATTTTCTAGCCAATTCATGTATGTTTTTCCTAAAGAATCTGGAATTAAATTCAAATCTCCATTTTTATAAACTTCAATTGCATCTTTTGCCAAATCTTCCATTTTTACAAACCATTGTTTGGAAATTAATGGTTCAATTACAACATTTGTTCTTTCACTGTATCCAACTGCGTGCTCAATTGTTTCAGTTTTTACCAAAAGATTTTCTTTTTGTAAATCTTCAATCATTAATTTACGAGCATCATACCTATCAAGTCCAGAATATTTTCCATATCCTTCTTTAATTTTTGCAGATTCATCAATAACTACACATTGACCAAGATCATGTCTTTTCCCAACTTCAAAATCGTTAGGGTCATGAGAAGGTGTGATTTTTACACATCCTGTACCAAATTCCATATCAACATAAGAATCTTCTATCAAAGGAATTTTACGACCAACAAGAGGTAAAATTAAATTTTTCCCTATTTTATCTTTAAATCTCTCGTCTTCTGGATTTACAGCAACAGCCAAATCTCCAAGCATAGTTTCAGGTCTTGTTGTAGCTATTGTTATAAATTCATCACTATCTTCAAAGAAATATTTTATATACCATAAGTGACCTTCTTGGTCTTTATGATAAACTTCTGCATCAGAAAGAGCAGTTTTAGCCTCAGGATCCCAATTTACAATTCTATTTCCTCTATAAATTAGTCCCTCATCATACATTTTTTTGAAAACTTTTCTTACAGCTTTTGTAAGATTTTTATCCATTGTAAAAGAATCGCGATCCCAATCGCAAGAAACTCCAACAGTTCTTAATTGCCTTTTGATTGTTCCACCATATTCTTCAGTCCAATCCCAACATTCTTCTAAAAATTTATCACGACCAAGCTCATCTTTTGATTTTCCTTCACTTTTTATTTTTCCTACAACTTTTGCTTCAGTAGAAATTGAGGCATGATCAGTTCCTGGTATCCAACAAGCTTCATAGCCTTGCATTCTTTTGTATCTTATAATGATATCTTGAATTGTATTATTTAGTGCGTGACCCAAATGTAATTTTCCTGTTATATTTGGTGGTGGCATAACTATAGTAAATGGTTTTTTATCTTTATTTACATTAGCTTTAAAATATCCACCTTCTTCCCATTTTTTATAAATTTCTTTTTCAAATTTTTGTGGTTCATATTTTGTTTGCATAATTTCTCCTTAATTTCAAAATAAAAATTAAAAATAAATAATAAAAAAAGTAACACAATTCTCAAGGACGAGATTATCGCGTTACCACCTATCTTCCTTTTTATAAAAAAGGCTCTTATTTGCATATATGCATGCTACATTAAACTATTTCAAAACAACCTTCATAGGTTTAATTTGAAGATTTTCACCATCCATCTTCTCTCTAAAAAATTTCCCCTATTACTCCTTTTTGTCAAAGTTTTATATTTATTTCTTTCGATTATTATATTTTAAATATTATTTTTGTCAATTAAATAAAACTTTGAATATTCAAACAAAAAATTTATAATTATTAGTTTATATGATT
>URRX01000140.1 GCA_900550345.1 uncultured Anaerococcus sp.
ATTAAAATTTTTAAATCCAATTCAAAAAAAATATAGAAAAATTAAGAGGAAAATATTTGGAGATAAAAAATATAAGTATATTAAGTGTAAATCCTGTGGACAAGAATTACGTATTCCTAAAGGCAAAGGAAAAATAATGGTTAAATGCCCAAAATGCAAGACTAAACAAAAGGTAAAATCATAAAAAAAATTTAAATTTTATCTTTATTTTTTAAAAAAATTAATGTATAATACCTGAGGAAGGAGCATGTATGGATAGATTAATAGGAACAGTATCAATGGGTGTTAGGACACCTATTATTGAGACAGGAGATAACTTAGTAGATATTGTATTTGATAGCGTAAACAAGGCTGTTGAATCAAAAAATATCGAATTAAACGATAAGGATGTAGTTTGTGTTACAGAATCACTTGTAGCAAGAGCTCAAGGAAACTACGCAACTTGTGAACAAATCGCAAAAGACATAAACAACAAATTCAAATCAGATGAAATTGCAATTTTATTTCCAATTTTAAGTAGAAATAGATTTTCAATTATGTTAAAAGCTTTTGCCTTAAGTGGTAAAAAACTTCACATTTGTTTATCATATCCACAAGATGAAGTTGGAAACTACATTATGGACAGAATGGACTTATTTGAAAGTGATGTAAATCCTTATTCAGATATTTTATCAGAAGAAGAATTTAGGAAACTTGCAGGAGATTACAAACACGAATTTACTGGAGTTGACTATATTTCTCTTTACAAGGAAATGGCAAAAAACAGTGAGGTACATTTCTTTAACAATCCAAAAGATGTACTTAAATTTACAAAAAGTGTTTTAGTTTGCCAAATTCATACAAGAGATTTAACAAAAAAACTTCTTGAAAAATCTGGAGCTGAAGAAGTTTTCGGACTTGATGAAATAATGACACAATCAATTGACGGATCAGGTTATAATGAAGATTATGGTTTACTTGGATCTAACCTTTCTACAGACGATGTAGTAAAATTATTCCCAAGAGATGGCCAAGTTTTCGTAGATGAGCTTCAAAAAAGATTAATTGAAAAATACAATAAAGAAATTGAAGTAATGATTTACGGTGACGGAGCCTTCAAAGATCCAGTTGGAAAAATTTGGGAGCTAGCAGATCCAGTTGTATCCCCAGCGTTTACCAAGGGACTTTCTGGAACACCAAACGAATTAAAAATCAAATATATAGCTGATACCGAATTAAAAGACTTATCAATTGATGAAAGAACCGCAAAAATGAGAGAAAGAATTTCTCAAAAAGCAGATGACTTAAAAGGAACAAATGAAACTTTAGGTACAACACCTAGACAAATTACTGACCTTTTAGGATCACTTTGTGATTTAACATCTGGTTCTGGAGATAAGGGAACTCCTGTTGTTCTTATACAAGGGTATTTTGATAATTATTCAAATGATTAAAAAAAAGCCGAGAGGCTTTTTTTTTATAAATCTGGAGGATTAAAAATTATTTAAAATGAACGAAAATATAGACGAAAATAATTTTTCGGAAAAAGAAAAATTAAAACATATTCTTGAAAGAAATGCTTCAATAAAAATTTTAAGAAAAGATAGAAAAAAAGATAAATTTGCCCACGAGCCACCAAGTGGTAGAAAAAAATTTTTATTAATGAGTTTTGCAGCAATTTTGATGGCAACAGGTACTCATTTTTTTAAATACCCCAATCATTTTGTAATAGGAGGAGTAGAGGGGGCATCCATACTGCTTTCTAATAGCCTTCCTCTATCTCCAGCTTTTATAACTTTGGTTTTAAATGTTTCTTTGTTGGTTGTGGCTTATTTTATATTGGGCAAAAAATTTGTCTTAAAAACAGGATATGTATCCATACTAAATTCCTTAACAGCCCTTTTATTAAGCAAAGTAATTCCCCATACAGTGCCATTTACAGATAATAAACTCTTAGAATTATTTTGTGCAGTTTTAATACCTGCACTTGGTTCTTCAATTTTATTTAATCTATCCGCATCAAGTGGAGGAACTGATATAATTGCAATGATAATAAATAAATACACGAATCTAAATATTGGAAAATCTCTTTTGATGGGAGATTCTATATTAACATTAATGTCAATAAAAATATTTGGTGCAGAAATAGGAATTTTATCATGTCTTGGACTTTTGATGAAAGGTCTTGTAGTAAATCAAATTATATCATCATTTAATACCGCAAAATTATTCTTAATTGTAACATCAAAACAAGAAGAAATAAGTGTATTTATAAGAGATAAATTAAATAGGTCTGCAACTGTAATTGATGGTACTGGCTTATATTATAAAAAAGATCAGTCAGTTTTTTTGTGCGTTACAAATGATTATGAGGCAGCTTTATTTAGAAATTATATAAAACAAATCGATCCTCGCTGTTTTATAACAGTCTTAGATACATCTTCAATAATTGGTAAGGGTTTTTATACAACAGACCTTCATTAGAAAGGAAAAATTAATGAACATATTAGTTTCTTGTTATGAAAATTATATAAATCCATTAAAGACCATGTTTTACTCATTATTTAAAAGTAATGACAGACAAATTGAAATATATTTAATGCATAAAGATATAAGAGATGAAAAGATAAAAGAAATTGAAAAATTTGTAGAAAAAGCAAGTCTAGGGAAAGGAAGATTAAACTCAATAAAAGTTGAAAATCTTTTTTCAAATGCAAAAACAACTTTTTATTATACGGAAGAAATGTATTATAGACTTTTGGCATACAAATACTTGCCAAAAAGTTTAGATAGAATTTTATACCTTGATCCTGATGTACTAGTTTTAAATTCGTGTGAAAAACTTTACAATATGGATTTATCTAATAATTATTTTGCGGCAGCAACCCACACTATTCCAACGGTTCAATCAGCAAATGTAGCAAGGTTATCAATAACATCTGGCTTAAAAGATATAGAAAATTATTTTAATTCTGGAATTTTGATGATAAATTTAGAACTTGCAAGAAATAGCGAAAAATATGAAAAAGAAGTTTTAAATTATGTAGAAAATTCAAAATCCTTGGGATTAATAATGCCAGATCAAGATCTTTTGAATGTTGTTTTTAGAAATAAAATAATAAAAATTGATGAAATAAAATATAATTATGATGCAAGAAGGTATTTAGCTTATAAATTGAAGGATAAAAAATATAACCTTTCATATATTATATCAAATACTTGCTTTTTGCATTTTTGTGGAAAAAGAAAACCATGGTTAGATGAAAATAACTTGTGTGTATTCACGTCGCTTTATTTATATTTTTGGAAAAATGCAATGAACATATAAAAACTCCTAATTAAAATGAGGTGACCCCAAAAAGTTGGACTAAACATCAGGCATAAATTTATATTTGTGT
>URRX01000141.1 GCA_900550345.1 uncultured Anaerococcus sp.
ACTCTTTTAAAAATTTATATATAAAAATGGATTATATAAGGTATAATAAGATACGAAAAGATTTATTAGATAATCACGGTAAAACGCCAGTGATAATTTATTTTACTGACAAAAAAAAGACAGTTAAACTTGATAGAAGCTTGTGGATTGACCCTAATTCAGATATAATAGATTATCTAAAGTTGAAGATTGGAAAGGATAATGTTAAATTAATTTAAAGGAGATACTATGAAAACAATAGGTATACTTACTAGTGGTGGAGATGCACCAGGAATGAATTCAGCTATAAGAGCAGCAGTAAGAACAGCTCTAAATAATGGAATGAGAGTTAAAGGAATTAGAAATGGTTATGATGGTTTGATGAAAGGTGATATTTATGAAATGAATGTATCATCTGTAGCAGACATTATACATAAGGGAGGAACAATTCTTGGTACTGCAAGATCAACTGAATTTAAAAATTTAGAAGGTCAAAAAAGAGGTGCTCAAATTCTTAGGGATTATGGTATTGAAGGTCTTATTGTTATTGGTGGAGATGGATCATATAAGGGAGCTAAAGCTCTTAGTGATTTGGGAATAAACACTATTGGAATTCCTGGTACTATTGATAATGATATGGGATATACTGATTTTACAATAGGATTTTTTACTGCGATAGAAACCGTAACTGATGCAATAGGAAAACTTAGAGATACATCTTCATCTCATGGTAGGGCAGTTGTAATTGAAGTAATGGGACGTAATTGTGGAGATTTGGCTTTGTTTTCAGGACTTGCAGGTGGAGCTGAATCAATAATTGTACCTGAACATAAATTTTCAATTGATGAAATAGTTGAAAAAGTTAATCATGGAAGAAAAAGAGGTAAATTACATCACCTTATAGTGCTTGCAGAAGGAGTTGGTAATCCATATACTGTAGCAAAAGAAGTAGAAGAAAGAAGTGGCGTTGAGACAAAAGTTACAGTTTTAGGTCACGTTCAAAGAGGTGGATCACCATCATCAACTGATAGACTGTTAGGATCTATTATGGGAGCTACAGCTGCAGAATTATTGAATGAAGAGAAAACTAATATAGCATTAGGTTATACTGATGGTAAAATCACTCAAGTAAGCTTAGATGAAGCAGTATCAATAAAAGGCGACTTTAATGAAGGTCTTTATGAACTAGCTAATAAATTGTCAAAATAAAGTTTTAGAGGAGGATAAGTTATGAAACCAGATATTTTAAAGAAAACAAAAATTGTATGTACAATTGGACCAGCATCAGAATCACCTGAAGTTTTGGAACAATTGGTAAGAAATGGAATGAATGTAGCAAGATTGAATTTCTCACATGGGTCTCATGAAGAACATCTTGAAAAAATAAAAACTATTAAAAGATTAAGAAGAAAATTAAATGTACCTTTGGGATTAATGCTTGATACAAAAGGACCAGAGATTAGAATTGGTAGATTTGAAGAAAAAGAATATTTCTTAAAACCAGATGATACTTTTACAATAACAACCAGAGATGTTATAGGTAATAAAGATATTGTATCAGTTTCATATGAAGGACTTCCAAATGATGTTGAAAAAGGTTCAATTATTTCTGTAGATGATGGATTAATTCAATTAGAAGTTATGGAAATAAAAGATGGAACAGATATTGTTTGTAGAGTTCAAAATAATGGTGTAATTTCAAATAATAAAGGTGTAAATCTTCCGGGAAGAGTAACAAATCTTCCAGCAATTACTCCAAAAGATGTTGATGATATAAAATTTGGTATCGAAAATGGTATTGATATGATAGCAGCATCATTTATAAGAAAAAAAGAAGATATATATGATATAAGAAAAGTTCTAGAAGATCACGGTGGAGAAGATATTTTAATTTTATCAAAAATTGAATCACAAGAAGGTGTTGATAATATTGATGAAATTATTGAAGCAAGTGATGGAATCATGGTTGCTAGAGGAGATCTTGGTGTAGAAATTAGAACTGAGCTTATTCCACTAGTTCAAAAAGAAGTTATTAGAAAATGTAACAAAGCTGCAAAACCAGTAATTACAGCTACACAAATGCTTGATTCAATGCAAAGAAATCCAAGACCAACAAGAGCAGAAACAACTGACGTAGCAAACGCAATTATAGATGGAACAGATTGTGTAATGCTTTCAGGAGAAACTGCAGCAGGAAAATATCCAGTTGAAGCAGTAAGAACAATGAGAAATATTTGTATTACTACAGAATTATCTGATGACTTTGAAGAAAATATTTATCAAACAGAAATTGATAGAAAAATTACAACAACAAATGCAATTTCAAAATCAACTTGTACAATTGCAAGTCAATTAAATGCAAAAGCAATTATTACATGTACATCTTCAGGAAATACAGCAAAAGCAGTATCTAAATTTAGACCAAAAACAAATATAATAGCTTGTACTATAGATGAAAAAGTTGCAAGAAGACTATCAGTTTCATGGGGTGTATATCCTGTAATAGTTGAAAAGGCACACGAAACTGACGAATTAATCGAAAGAGCAATAGTTGGTGCCCTAAAAGAAAACTATGTTCAAGAAGGAGATCTAACAGTATTAACAGCAGGAATTCCACTTGGAGTATCTGGAACATCAAACTTGATAAAAGTTCATGTAATAGGAGATATTATTGCAAATGGTACTGGAGTAGGTAACAAATCAGTTTCTGCAAAAGTTGTTGTAGGATCTACAAGAGAAGAACTTGAAGAAAAATTCGAAGATGGAGATATAATAGTTGCAAAATACACAGACAAAGACATCAATGAATTTATGGAAAGATCTTCAGGAGTAATATCTGAAAATGGTGGACTAACAAGTCATACTGCTGTTGTATCAATTCACTTTGGAATACCAGCAATTTTAGGTGTAAAAAATGTAACTAATTTATTGTCAGATGGAGATATAATTACAATTGATCCACTTGGAGGAATAATCTACAAGGGAGAAGCAAAGGTACTATAATGAAAATAAAAGATATCAAAATAATTGATATCCTACAAGATGGCAGAGGAGTTGGAAAAGCTGATTCTAAAGTATATTTTATAGAAAAAGCAATATTTGGTGAAATTTGCGATATAGAAATTACAAATGAAAAGAAAAATTTCATTGAAGCTAAAAAAATAAAAACAAAAAAACAAAGCTGTCATTATAAACAACCACCATGTCCATATTATTATGAATGTGGTGGTTGTTCTATTATGGATATAAATTATCAAAGTCAAATTGATCTAAAGAAAAATCTAATAAAAAATGCCCTAGAAAAATCATCAAAAATTAAAATTGATGATATAGAAATATTAAAAAGCAAAGAATTAGGATATAGAAATAAAATAAGATTAAAAAT
>URRX01000142.1 GCA_900550345.1 uncultured Anaerococcus sp.
AATCCTTATTTTTGTTATATTTTATGTCATTTACAAAAATTTCCTTATTATTTTCATTAACTTTTATCTTAACATTTTTGAAGGCTTCATTTTTTCTTATAATCCCATCAAGGGACATTTCTTTTTCATTAAACATGATAAGATCTTTATCTCTAAAAGACTTAAAACTTTTTGCATTTGCCAAATAATATATACTTTCAAGTAAATTTGTTTTACCTTGAGCATTATCTCCCAAAAATATATTTATATTTTCATTAAATTCTATATTTTGAGAAAGATAATTCCTAAATTTATTTAGTTTTAAACTTTGAATCCACATTATACAAGACTTATTTCAAATTGATTGTTAAATTCTACAAGATCACCCTTATAAAGTTTTTTACCAGCTTGAAAGATTTCATCTCCGTTTACAATAATTCCATATTCTTTTATCAAATGTTTGGCCTCGCCCCCACTTTGAGCAATATCTGTCGCTTTTAATAAATCTTTTGCAAGAATCATTTCAGTTTTAAATTCTATTTTTTCCATAATAGCTCCTATTCTGCAAGTCTAACTGGTAGGGCAAGATAAGTAAATTCTTCGTCCTCATATTTTGATTCGTTTGGATAAATTAAGCAAGGATTTAATGAAGATTTTAAGTTCATTTTTATAGATTTTGTATCACAAGCCTTTACTCCCTCTATTAAATACCTAGCATTAAAAGCTATTTTTACATCTTCTCCTTCTTTTTGAACTTGTATTGTCTCTTTTAAATCTCCAATTTCAGAATTTGATTCTATTAGACATTTATCATCTTCTATATTAATTTTTATAAGATTTGCTCTTTGAGTATTATTTAATAATTGGGCTCTTTCCAAAGAATTTATAAGCTCTTGCCTATCAACCACAAGACTTGTTGTAGAAATATCAGAAATTATATTTGTATAATCAATATAATTTTTATCTATTACCTTGCAATACATTGTAGTATCTCCAGATTCAAAAATTATATCCTTATCATCTTTATAAATTTTTGTAATTTTTTCATCATCAATTATCCTAGTCCATTCTGATATAGATTTTCTTGGAATTATCAATCTAGATTTATCCATTGATGAAGGATAGGATAATTTTAATTTTTTGAGAGCTACCCTGTATCCATCAAGGGCAACAAAATTCATATATCCATCCATTAATTCAAACAAGATTCCTGTAAGGGCAAGCTTTGTTTCATCTATACTTGTTGCAAATTCTGTTTGAGAAATAGATCTTTTTAATTTATCATTTTGAATTTCCAAATAATCTACATTTGGAACCTTCAAATCTTTTTTCTCATAATAATCAAAAGCTAAAATATTAAATTTAGAACCATTACATGTTATTTTTATTTTTGTATCATCTACTTCTATTTTTATCAATTCATCTGGTAATTTTCTTACTATATTTGAAATGATATTGGCATTTATTGCCATTTCTCCTTCTTCTATTACATTACAAGAAACTTTTGTAAGGATAGATATCTCTCCATCAGATGATGTTAGAGTTAGAGTATCATTTTTTGCTTCAAAGTATATTAATTCATGAATTTGTATATTGGTTTTTCTTGACACAGCTTTAAGTGCTATGGAGATTTTATTTGATAAGTCTTTTTGTTGAATTTCTATTTTCATGTTTGCTCCTAACATATTATATAAACTTAGGAGTATTAGTAATAGGTGACAAGGATATGTGGATAAGTCTTTTTTATATTTATATTTGAACAAAAAATTCAAATGATAAAATGTGGATATTTTTTTATAAGTCATCCACTTTTACACATAATCCACAAGATAAAATAAGGATTTTTAAATGTTAATCTTATGAACAAGCTTATCCTCAAGCTTATACACATTTTGTTGATAACTAAGATTTGATTTCTTTTATTATTTCTTCAATTTCTTGTTTAAAATCTTGATCTTCTTCTATCATTGCTTCAATTTTATCGTGACCATGCATAATTGTTGTATGATCTCTGTTAAATTCATTTGCAAGGCTAACTAGAGATATAGAAAGTAGATGTCTACAAAGATACATAGAAATTTGCCTTGGCATAACTATTTCTTTTTTTCTAGATTTACCTCTAAGATCTGTTAATTTTACATGATATCTTTCAGCAACCTTTTTTTGAATATCTTCGGCTGTAATTTTCTTGCTATCTTTATGAACCCTAGATCTAACGCCAAGTCTTGCATCATCAAGGCTTACATAAGATCTATTATTTGATTTAGCACAAGCTATAGAAGTTGCAAGAGCTCCTTCTAGATCTCTAATATTTGTTTCAATATTTTCTGCTATATATTCCAAAATTTTATAATCTACAACAGCCCCAAGCTCATCTTGTTTTTTTTGCAAAATTGCAACCCTTGTCTCAAAATCAGGTTTTGAAATATCAACTATAATTCCCCAACCAAACCTAGAAACAAGTCTTTCTTCTAAGTGTTTAATTTCTTTTGGAGGTCTATCAGAAGAAATTACAATTTGTTTTCCCTGATTATATAAATCCTCGAAAGTATGGAAAAATTCTTCTTGGGTCCCAGTTTTATTTGCTATGAATTGAATATCATCAATTAAAAGCATATCCACAGAACGATATTTTTTTCTAAATTCTTCGTTAGTATTATTTCTAACAGCTGAGATCATTTCATTAGTAAACTTTTCACTAGAAAGATACATTACATAACAGTCATCTCTTTTTTTAAGAATTTCATGGGCTATGGCTTGCATCAAGTGAGTTTTACCTAGTCCACTAGAACCATAAATAAAAAGAGGATTATAAACTCTTGAAACCTTATAATTTGCCATATTTTCTGCAACAGATTGACTTGCTGCAAGAGCTAGTTGGTTTGATTTACCTTGGACAAAATTTTCAAAAATATTATTTTTTTCCAAAAGTGGTTTGGGATACTTATTTACATTATTAAGTCTTAATTGACCATTATCATCAACATTTCTTCCTAAAGTTAAAATATCTTCGTAATTTGGACCATCTTTTGCAACTATTTCAATTTTATAAGCAGTATTTTCTCTTTTATTTATATCATTTAAAATAGCTTGTAGTTGGGGAACCCAAATTTGGTCAAATATAAACTTAGTTTCATTTTTTGGTATTTCCAAATAAATTGTATTATCATACTTGTTTAATGGTTTTAATATACCAATCCAAGTTTCATATTGTTGAAGATCTGGAACATTCATTTTCATTTTTTCTTTTAATTCATTAGTTATGTATTCTAGATTCATCTTATTGGCTCACTTTCATAAAATATTATCCACAAAAAATAAATTTGTAAATTACAAT
>URRX01000143.1 GCA_900550345.1 uncultured Anaerococcus sp.
ATTTATAAATTGACAAACAATTTAAAAAGACCAATTTTAAAAGACGATAATTAAAAATTAATCATCGTCTTTTTTTATTTCTACCCTTCATTAAAACAAAGGACCCTGTTAATACTAAAATAAGTCCCATAAATAATCTTAATGTAAATACTTCTCCTAAAATAATAACTGATAAAAGTGAACCAAAAATCGGAATAAATAATTTAAATACTCCAAATTGGTTGGCGCTGTGATTTTGTAAAACTATGGTCCAAATTGTAAAGGAAGTTGCTGTAATAAAAGCTCCATAAAATAACATAAAAAAAGCTTTTAAGCTTAAAATTACAGGATTTACCCATAAAATTCTACCAAAAATAATAAGTGGCAAAGAACCTAGTAAAAGTGCCATTCCATTTAATAAGTAGGGATCAGATCCTTTTGAATATTTTCTTAATAAAACTGAAGATAAAGCATTTATAAAAGTTGAAGTAAAGATAAATCCTTCCCCTGTTAATTTAAAACCATGTCCTAATTTTTGATTTGAATTTACTAAAATAATTCCAGCCGTTCCAATAATTAAAGCAATAATTGTATTTGAAGAAATTTTATCTTCTGGGACTAAAAAAAGTGAAATTATTACAATCATAAAAGAATTTGACGCTTGAATTATAGAAGATTTTACTCCACTAGTATTTGATAAGCCTATATAATAGAAAAAATATTGTAGACAAGTTTGTAAAATTGCTAAAGTTATTACCAACTTTATATTTACATTTTTTATAGAAATTTTATTTTTCCCAAAAATTTTAACATAAATAAAGGCCAAAATACCAGCCATAAAAAATCTAATTCCTGCAACATAAACCTTAGCAAAAGTATCATAAGATTTAATATCTAAAACTAGATAAGTAGATTTAATAAGGGGGATTGCGCTCCCCCATAAAAACATTGCTATTAAAGAAAAAATAACTGCATTTTTTTTATTTTTAAGCATATTTCTCCTATCTCTTTTTCCCAAAATATGACAAAGAATACATACCAGGTCCAACATGAGAACCTATTAAAGATCCAATTGGAGCAAGACTTACTCTTGCATCAGGAAATTTTTCCTCGACTAATTCTTTTAATTTTTTTGCATTCTCATCAAAATATGCATAACCTATAAGAACTTCATTTGAAATTTCTGGTAACCAATTTTTTTGGAAATTTTTTAATAAAACTTTTATAGCTCTCTTGGTTCCTCTTTCAAGTTTTAAAACTTCAAGAGAACCATCATCTGTAATATGAATTACTGGTTTTACTTTTAAAAAGTTTCCTATATCAGCACTAGTTTTGGAAATTCTTCCACCCTTGTATAAATATTTTAGACTATCTACTCCAAATTCTGAAATAGTAAACTTTGAGTTTTCTTTAATAAAGGAATCAATCTGGTCTATATCTTTACCTTCTTCTTGCATTTTTACAATAATTTGGCACAAAAGTCCTGCACCAGTTGACGCTTGCTTTGGATCATAAATATAGATTTTTCTATCTGGATATTTTTTAATTAAAATATCTTTTGCTTTTTGAGCATTTTCAAAAGTTCCAGATAAAGAATCGCTTAAACCTATATAAAAAATATCTTCACCATTTTTTAAAACTTCCTCAAAATATTTTTCAAATGAAGCTAAATTTACTTGGCTAGTAGATACATTTTTATCTTCTAACATATATTCATAATATTTGTTAAGATTTTCTATATCTGTTCCAATAATTTCATAAACTTCATCTTCCATATTTGACTGCATGGGAACTATTGTAATATTTGATGACTTAATAAAATCAACATTCATGTCGCTTGAGCCATCTGTAATTATTTTAAATGTCATAATTCTCCTTAAAGGTAATCACTAATATTTTCAATTTCTACACTTATTTGATTACCATCTTCCATATTTTTTAAAGAAACCATTTTATTATCATATTCTTCTTGGCCAATAATTATAACTTTTTTAACACCAATTTTATCAGCATAATTAATTTTTTTCTTAAACTTACCATCTTCAAGATATATATCAACTTTATACCCTTTATCTTTCAAATTATTTCCTATATCAATAGCATAAAAATTTAACTTTTCATCCATAGGAATAATTAAGCAATCTGTAAAATCTTTTTTGTAATTTTCCAATAGTCCAAGTTCTTGTAATTGATAAAATAGTCTAGTTAGTCCAATTGAAAGACCCACTCCTGGTAAATTTTGTTTTGAGAAATTTCCAGCTAAATTTTCATACCTTCCTCCAGAACAAACACTTCCAATAGATTCGTAACCTTCTAAAAATGTTTCATAAACTGTAGAGGTATAATAATCAAGCCCACGAGTAATTGATAAATCAATCATGATAGATTTATCATCTATTCCAAATTTAATCATATAATCATAAACTTCTTTTAATTCTTTTAGACCCAATTTGTAATTATCATTCAAATTTAAGTCTTCCAAATATTCCAAAAGTTCTTTATTATCTCTTTTATTATTAATTAATTCCATTAATTTTGTAGCTTTTTCTTCACCACAAAGATCTTTTAGAAGTTCTTTTGTCTTTTCATCGCCTATCTTTGCTTTTTTATCAATAGTTCTTAAAACTTCTTCCTTATTAGAAATTTCAAGAGATTCAAAAAATCCATTTAATAATTTTCTATTATTAATATGGAATTTTATTCTATTAAAATTAAGTTTTTGAAAGATATCATAGATAACCTTTGGTAAAAGTGCATCATTATGAATTGACAAAGAATTATTTCCGATAATATCAATATCACATTGATAAAATTCCTTATATCTTCCTTTTTGATTTCTTTCCCCCCTATAAACTTTGGCTATTTGATATCTTTTGAAAGGGAAATTTAAATTAGAAAAATGTTCAGAAACATATCTTGCAAGAGGAACAGTCAAATCAAATCTTAATGACATATCTTTTTTTGATGAATCGATTCCAAAGATTTGTTTTTCAGTTTCTCCACCACCCTTAGCTAACAAAATATCATTTTTTTCAATAGCTGGTGTATCTATTGGCAAAAACTGATAAGATAAGAATGTTTCTTCAATTATATTTTTTATGTGATCAAAAACTAATTGCTCTTTAGGTAAAAGTTCCATCACACCAGCAATAGTTTGTGGTTTTACTATATTCATTATAATCTCCTAATCATATCCATATTAAAGATCCAGTATCTATTAAATTAGTATCTGGATATAATAAATTTAATTTTTCTTTAATTACTATATTTTTAATTATATCATATGAATTTAATCTTTCTATA
>URRX01000144.1 GCA_900550345.1 uncultured Anaerococcus sp.
ATTTTTACTGATTATAAAATAAATGTATTCTCTTATAAAGATATTTTTGGAAAAGAAAAACATAATTATAAGAAAAAAAGAAAAAAAGCTCTTAATGCTAGAGACATAATTAATTATTCAGACATAGAAATTGGTGATTATGTAGTTCATGAAAATAATGGAATCGGTATATATAAGGGTATAACACAAATTGAAGTAAACAATACAAAAAAAGATTATTTTGTTATAGAATATCAGGGAAATGATAAAGTTTTTGTTCCTATTGACCAAATGGAATTGGTGAGCAAATATATTGGAAATAGGGGTGATAAACCTAAAATTTCATCTTTGGGCAGTAATCAATGGAAAAAAGCTAAGCAGAGAGCAAAAAAAGCAGTTGATGAGATAGCTGATGATCTTGTTGAACTTTATGCTAAAAGATCAAAAGCTAGAGGACATGCTTTTAGTAAAGATACAACATGGCAAAATGAATTTGAAGATTCTTTTATCTACGAAGAGACTGACAGCCAATTAAGATCAATAAATGAAATAAAATCTGATATGGAAGATATAAAGCCTATGGATAGGTTGTTGTGTGGGGATGTAGGTTATGGAAAAACCGAGGTAGCTTTAAGAGCTGCTTTTAAAGCAGTAATGGATGGTTATCAGGTTTGTTTTTTAGTACCTACAACTATTCTCGCGCGTCAACATTTTAAAACTATGCAAGAAAGATTTAAAGATTTTCCCATTGATTGTGCTATGTTATCAAGATTTGTAAGTAAAAAAGATCAAGATAAATATATTCATAATTTAAAATCTGGAAAAGTTGATATTATAGTTGGAACTCATAGATTATTATCAAAAGATATAAAGTTTAAAAATTTAGGTCTTTTAATTATAGATGAAGAACAAAGGTTTGGTGTAAGACATAAGGATAAATTAAAAAAATTAAAAGAAAACATAGATGTTTTAACTTTATCTGCAACACCAATTCCTAGAACATTACAAATGTCTTTAACTGGAATTAGAGATATGTCTACGCTTGATGAACCACCGGAAAGAAGACTTCCTGTAAATACTTATGTATTAGAGTACGATTTTTCAATTATAAAAAGAGCTATTGAAAAAGAGCTTGATAGAAATGGACAAGTCTATTTTGTATATAATAGGGTTTATAATATAGAAAAAATATATAATCATCTTAAATTATTAACTCCAGACGCTAAGATAGAAATTGCTCATGGTCAGATGTCTGCAAAAAGTCTAGAAAAAATTATGGAAGATTTTGTTAATGGTGAAATTGATATATTGCTTGCTACTACAATAATTGAAACTGGAATGGATATACAAAATGTAAACACAATTATAGTTTATGATTCTGACATGATGGGACTTGGTCAACTTTATCAATTAAAAGGTAGAATAGGTCGTTCATCAAGATCATCTTATGCATATTTTACTTATGCCAAAGGGAAAGTTTTAACTGAAATAGGTGAAAAACGACTAAAATCTATAAAAGATTTTTCTGATTTTGGCAGTGGTTATAAGATTGCTATGAGGGATTTAGAGCTTAGAGGTGCCGGAAATATCTTAGGAGAAAGTCAGAGTGGTCAAGTAGAAGCAATAGGGTATGACTTATACGTAAAATTTTTGCAACAAGCTGTTGATAAAGCTAGTGGTAAAGAAACTGATTCACTTAATTTTAATGATGTTTATATAGATTTAAAGGTTAATGCATTTATACCGGAATCTTATATTGAAGATCCTAGCCAAAAAATTCAAATTTATAAAAGAATATCTAGCATAGAAAATTTGGATGATTATAGTATATTAGTTGAAGATTTAATTGATAGATACGGAGATATTCCTATTATGGTTGATAATATTATGTATGTATCATTAATTAAATCTATGGCAGATAAATTAGGATTTGAAGATATTAGAGAAATAAAAAATGAAGTGAAAATTTCCTATAAAGATAAGAATAAATTTTCTTTCGAAGAATTATCGCGTATTAACGAAGATTATAAGGGGGAATTGGCTTTTGACTTATCTGAAAACCCTGCATTTAAATTGCCTAATAAAAGTACAAAATTGCTAGATTGTTACGAATTATTAAAAGTTATTAAAAATATTAAGGAGACAAAATGAATAAAAAATTAATTGCCTTAGTTTTAGCTACAAGTTTTCTATTTAGTGCATGTGCTAATGATAAAACTAAGGATAAAAAAGACAATGGATCAAACGAAACTCAAACAAGTGAATCTGCAAAGAAAGAAAATCTACCAGATGATGCTGTAGCAGTTGTGGGTGGTGATAAAATCACAAAAGATGCTTATAAAGATGAAATGAGTTTTTATTCAGCTATGCTTGCTAGTCAACAACAACTAAAATCTTCAATTGTTCAAATGCTAGTCCAAGATAAACTTATAGCAGATGATATGAAAAAGAATAATGTAAAAGTTGATGATAAAGAATTAGATGATAAATTTTTACAATATATACAACAATTTGGTGGTCAAGAAAAATTTGATAAAATGCTTGAAGATTATAATATGAGTAGTGATAAATTTAAAGAGACAATAAAAAAAGATCAAATTTATCAAAAACATAGAGATTGGTTTGAGAAAAAACATCCTGTAAGTGATAAAGATGCTAAAAAATATTTTGATGAGCATAAAGACACACTAGCACAAGTTAAAGCAAGCCATATTTTAGTAGCTGATGAAAACACTGCTAACGAAGTTAAGAAAAAATTAGATGATGGTGCAGATTTTGCTGAACTTGCAAAAGAGTATTCTAAAGATACTGCAAACTCAAATAAAGGTGGAGATTTAGGATATTTCACAAAAGACAAGATGGTTAAAGAATTTGCAGATAAAGCATTTAGTATGAAAAAAGGCGAAATTTCTGGTCCTGTAAAAACTTCATATGGTTATCATATAATAAAAGTTGATGATAAGAAAGATACTGCTGAGTCTTTAAAAGATGATATTTCAAAAGCATTAAATGATAAGAAATATTCTGATTATTTGACAAAATTATTTAATAAAGCAAATGTAGTGACTGAAGATGGTCCTCAAAAGAAAGATTCAAAAAAGGATACAAAAACAACAGAACCAATTAATAATGAAAGTTCAAACACAAAAGAAAATACTGATAGTAATAATTAGTTTATTATGTTTTAATTTAACATCTTGTTCAAAAAAAGTAGACAAAGATAATAGCGTAGCTCTTATAGATAACGAAGTAATA
>URRX01000145.1 GCA_900550345.1 uncultured Anaerococcus sp.
ATATTTTGTAGTATTCTTCTTGTTTGGCATAAAAGGTGTTTATATTTAAAAACTCCTCAGGACTTATAGATTTATTTTTACAAAAGCTAATTACATTTAATGCTTCTTTTGGACTTATTTCATCCTTATAATTTAAATCCTTTATTATTTCCTTAACCAAAGTTTTTTGATCATTTGTATCGTATATGGTGAAGTTGTTATCAAATCCAATTTTATTTATATTCATTCTAAGTATTCTTGCACAAATAGAGTGAAATGTACCAATCCATAAGTGAGAAACATCTTCGTTTAAAAGATCAGATATTCTTTCTTTCATTTCATTAGCAGCTTTATTTGTAAAAGTTATTGCCAAAATATTTATAGGATTTACAAATTTTTCCTTAATTAAATAAGCAATACTTGTAGTAAGTACTCTCGTTTTTCCACTACCAGCTCCCGCAACCACAAGTAAAGGGCCTTTATCGTGCAAAACTGCTTCTTTTTGTTTATCATTTAAATTAGATAAGTCCATCATTCACTTCCTTTCATCCTATTAATTATACCACAAGAGCATAAGTATTCTAAGATATAAAAATAATAGAATAATTTTTAATAAAATTTTTTATAAAAATAAAAAACGAACTTATCAAATTGATAAATTCGCAATTTATTTTTAAATTATTTATTTTTTTCTTCCTTTAGATTATTAGCTATTAATTTTTCTAAAACTAAATCATAACCATCTGTTCCATAATGTAGAGATCTATTTACTCTTGAAATTGTTGCAGTAGAAGCCCCAGTTTGTTCTTCAATTTCACTATAAGTTTTTCTAATTTTTAATAGTTTTGCTACTTGTAATCTTTGTGAAATTGATTGAAGTTCTCTAGCTGTACAAGCATCTTCAAAAAATTTATAACATTCATCTCTATCTTTTAACATTAATATAGCGTCAAAAAATTCATCTAAATCTTTGCTTTTTAATTTTGAATCTGTCATCATTATCTCCTAAAATAATCCAATGATATTACCATTATCATCAATATCTATATCAAATGCAGCAGGTCTTTTTGGTAAGCCTGGCATAGTTAAAATATTTTGAGTCAAGGCTACAATAAAACCTGCCCCTTGATTTAATCTAATATCATTGATAGTAATTTCATATTCACTTTCTGGGTTTAAATTATTAGGATCATCAGAAAGAGAATATTGTGTTTTTGCAATACAAATTGGTAAATTATCTGAATTTAAATCATTAATTCTTTTTATTTCACTAAGAGCTTTTTTCGAATATTTTACTCCACTTGCCCTATAAATTTCTTTAGCAATAATTTCAATCTTTTCTTCAATTGATAAATTCTCATCATACAATACTTTGAAATTATTATCATCTTGACTTTTTTCTATAATATATTCACATATATCCAGACAGCCATCACTTCCTTTATGATAGACATCACATTCGAAAGCCTTTAATTCTAATTGTTCAACAAGTTCTTTAAGGGTATCTAATTCTTTTTGTGTATCTTGGTCAAATTTATTTATTGCAACTACGATATTATCTGAAAATTTCTTTAGATTTTCAAGATGAGTTTTTAAATTTTTGAAACCTTTTTTTAGAGTTTCTATATTTTCTTCATTTATTTCTTTTAAATCTTGACCACCATGATATTTTAATGCTCTAATAGTAGCTACTACAACAGTCATGTTAGGTTTTAGATTAGCTTGTCTGCATTTTATATCGTAGAATTTTTCTGCTCCAAGATCAGCCCCAAATCCTGCTTCTGTTACTGCATAATCTGAAATTGAAAGAGCAGTTTTTGTAGCTATTATAGAATTACAACCATGAGCAATATTCGCAAATGGTCCTCCATGAATTATAGCTGGTGTATTTTCTAGAGTTTGACATAAATTTGGTTTTAAGGCATCTTTCATCAATACGCAAACTGGTCCAGTTGCATTAATATCGTCAACTGTTACAGCATTACCATCATTATCATAAGCTACAATCATTTTTGAAACTTTTTTCTTGAAATCGAAAAGATCATTACTCAAACAAAATACAGCCATCATTTCTGTAGCTACAGTAATATCGAAACCATCTTGTCTAACTATACCATTAGTTTTTTTACCAAGACCAACTACAACTTCTCTTAGTGACCTATCATTTAAATCGACACATCTTTTCCAAACAATATTATTTAAATCAATATTTTTTTCATTTCCTTGATAAATATGATTATCAATCATCGCTGCTACTAAATTCACTGCACTTGTAATCGCATGGAAATCACCAGTAAAATGAAGATTTATATCTTCCATTGGTATAACTTGAGAATAACCTGCTCCACAAGCGCCTCCCTTAATACCAAAAGATGGTCCTAGAGATGGTTCTCTTAAAACAGAAATTGATTTTTTTCCTAATTTATTAAGACCCATGGATAAGGCAACATTCATAGTAGTTTTTCCTTCGCCAAAAGGTGTTGGAGAAATCGCAGTAACTAAAACAAGGTTTGAATTTTTATTTTCATCAAAACAAGGTTTTATTTTAGCCTTATACTTACCATATTTTTCATAATCATTAATTTCAAGATAATTTGCTATCTCTTCGATATCCTTAATATTAGCTTCTCTTGCAATCTCAATATCTTTTTTCATTTAAACTCCTAAATTTACTTTTAATATTTGCTTGTCAGATATATTATATCAACTATTTACATTCAGTGCAATAGTTTATTAAAGTGAATTAAGATTTATTAGTTAACTTTTATTATTTTCTATAATTTCTAAAAAAGTATTTACTAAATTTTCATTTCTTGCAAGAAGTGGACCATGAAGATATGATGCAAAAGTATTTTTATACCTAAAACCTTCTGTTTTATCTTCTCCATTATTACCATTTCCTTCAATCACACTAGCAAAGGCATACTCTTTATTTTTTAAAAATGTTACCCCACCATGATTTTCAAAACCATGATATATTTGGCCATTTTTATTATCTTTTATTTCAATATTTCCTACAAATCTATTAGCATTTTCTTGATTTTTAGTGTAATAATCAAATATTTTAAGACCTTCAATCTTATTATCATAAGCATCATAATAATATTGGCCCATTAACTGATATCCACCACATATTGCAAGAAAAAGACCATCATTTTCTATATATTTTTTTATATTTTCTTTTTTATTTTCTAAATCTTTTTCTACAATAGATTGCTCATAGTCTTGTCCTCCACCAAAAAAT
>URRX01000146.1 GCA_900550345.1 uncultured Anaerococcus sp.
AAATTATTACAGATGAAAAAGGCAGAAACTTATCACATCGTTCCATAACTGTTTCTACTGTAGGACTTGTGGATAAAATTTATGATCTTGCAGATTTAGGATATGATATTAATCTTGCAGTATCATTACATTATGCTTTTGATGATAAAAGAATGGCATTTATGCCTAGTGCAAGAAAATATAAAATAAAAAATATAATAAAAGCTTGTGATTATTATTTAGAAAAAACCAAAAGAAGAGTCTCTTATGAATATGTTGTTATAGATGGGGTAAATAATTTAGATGAGGATATTGATCAATTAGAAAAGCTTTTTAAAGGTAAAAATATTCATATTAATTTAATTCCTTTAAATCCAATTGAAGAATTTGATCATTCCAAAACTAAATCTAATGTAATGGATCAATTTCAACAAAAACTTACACAAAAAGGCCTAAATGCTACAGTAAGAAGATCAATGGGATCTGATATTGATGCATCATGCGGTCAGTTGAGAAATAACTATGCGAGGTAGAAATGAAATTTAGTACTATTTCAAATATCGGCAAGGTAAGAAGTGAAAACCAGGATTATTATGGTAATTTAGAATTAGAAAATTATTGTTTTTTTATCGTTGCTGATGGTATGGGTGGATATAATGGTGGCGAAATCGCTTCAAAACTTGCTGCAAAATATTATATAGATTTTATAAAAAATACAGATATAAAGGATTTTTCATCAATTATAGACTTACAAGAAGAAGCTTTAAGAAATGCCAACGATAAGATTTATTCTTTATCAAAATCATATGAACAATATTCTAATATGGGTACTACAGCAGTCTGTGTGTGTATTGATTATGAAAAAAAGGCATATCACATTACTCATATTGGAGATTCCAGAGCTTATATATATTCTGATAAAAAGCTACAAAGAATAACTAGAGATCATTCTTTGGTTAATGATTTGATTGATTCAGGTTCAATTACAGAAGATGAGGCAGAAAATTTTGCCAATAAATCTACTATAACCAGAGCTGTAGGTGTTTCTAATAAAATAAAACCTGAATCAAGGTCACTTGATATGAAAGACAGCGATATTCTACTTATGGTGACTGATGGGTTAACAAATGAAGTTAGTGATGTAGAAATTGAAGCAATTATAGCTAATAATTTAACAGCTGATAAAATATCATCAAGTCTAGTAGATTTAGCTATAAAAAATGGTGGTCATGATAATATCACTGTAACTACAATTTTGATATGAGGTAAATATGGACAATATTATTTTAGGTAATAGATATCAATTGCAAGATCTTATTGGTGTAGGAGGTATGGCTAAAGTTTACAAGGCTACTGATAGACTTCTACAAAGAGATGTTGCAATTAAAATTTTAAAAGACCAATATGCAGAAGATGATGAATTTGTAAAAAAATTTTCAAATGAAGCTTTGTCTGCTGCAAGACTTACACATGTAAATATTGTAAGTGTATATGATATTGGTGAAGATTTAATAGAAGGTAAGAAAATCCATTATATTGTAATGGAGTATGTAAATGGGGAAACTTTAAAAGATTTAATTGATAGAAAAAAGATTATATCAAATCATGATATTATTGATTATTCAATTCAAATTTCTCAAGCACTTAATCAAGCCCATTCATCAAATATAATTCATAGGGATATAAAACCACAAAATATTTTGATGGATAAATATGGTTTACTCAAAGTAACAGATTTTGGTATAGCAAGGGTTTCTACAAATGCAACTATAACATATACATCATCAATTTTAGGTACAGTACATTATATTTCTCCAGAACAAGCTAAGGGGAAATTTGTTGATGAAAAATCAGATCTATATTCTCTTGGAGTTGTAATGTATGAAATGGCTACGGGAAAAGTGCCATTTGATGCTGATAATTCTGTTGGAATTGCTGTAATGCATATTCAAGATGAACCAGAAAGTCCTATAAAATTAAATGAAAATTTATCACCAAGATTAAATGACATAATAATGAAGCTTCTTGAAAAAGATCCTCAAAAAAGATTTAAAAATGCTAATGAATTAATTAGGGCATTGGAAGATAATTCGTATGATATAGGTCTTATAAAAAAGGAAGATACCGCAAAAATTGAAAAACAAGAAGATGTTACAGAAACTACTTTTATTCCAGTTGTTGAAGATAAAAAGAAAAAAGAAAAAAAACAAGAAAAAAAGGAAGAAAATGAAGCAGTATATGTAACACCTACACAAGATGAGAAAAATAAGCCAAACCAAAATAAGAAAAAAAGAAAAATATGGCCATTTATTTTACTTTTGTTAGCTGTTATTGCTAGTGGAATTTACTATGTAAAATCTAGTAATTCAAATATGGTTCAAGTACCTACGGTTTTAAATTTAAATGAAGATGAGGCTGTAAAAATTTTGGAAGATAAAAATCTAAAAGCAAATATTTCTCGTTATGCTCAAAGTAATAATTATGAATCTGGAAAAGTAATGGAACAAGATCCAGGTCCTAAATCAAAAGTTAAAAAGAATTCTACTATAAATCTAGTAATAAGCGAAGGTAGAGAAGTAAAAGTTCCAGATCTTTCTGGAATGACTTTAGATCAAGCAGAAGAAAAATTAAAAGAACTAGATTTAGAACTTGGTAAGACAAGCACTGATTTTAGTGAAAGCGTAAAAAAGGACACTATAATTGATCAAGAACCTAGAAAAAATGAAAAGGTTCAAGCTGGTAGTGAAGTAGATGTTACTGTTAGTTTAGGTAAAGAAAAGCCTGAAACAGAAAATGTAAAAGTTCCAAATTTTGTAGGAGATTATGAAGAAGATGCAATAAATATTGCAGTTGAAAATAAACTTACTGTTGGCAATATAACATATAAATATTCTGATAAATATGAAAAAGATGTTGTTATAAGTCAATCAATCCCTGCTAATACACAAGTAGCAGAAAATTCTACGATTAATTTTGTTGTATCAAATGGAAAAAATCCAGACTCAGATAATAGTGATGAGGATGATTCAGAAAATGGAAAAAAATCTCAAGAAGTCAATGTTAAATTTACTATAAATGTTCCGACTGATAAGGATTCATTCAATGTTAAGGTATATAAAGTTGGGGATAATAATAAAAATTCAGATTTATTATATAATCAAAATCATACAAAAAATGAATTAGATTCTAGTGG
>URRX01000147.1 GCA_900550345.1 uncultured Anaerococcus sp.
AAGGTAAGTAACAATGACTAAAATAATCAATATTTTTAAAAATAAATCTAGATATAGCAAAAATATATACAATAAAACCAAGTATATTTTAAATGATTATGGGTACGAAGTTTCTGTTAATTTCAATCCAAAAGCTTGTTTAAACCTTGTAATTGGTGGAGATGGTACTTTTCTAAACGCTGTGAAAAACTCAAATTTTTCAACAATACCTTTTATAGGAATTAATACTGGTCATTTAGGATTTTATCAGGAAATTAATCCTGATAATATTGAAGATTTTGTTAAATGTTTTTCTGAGAAAAAATATTACATAGAAAATTTACCAATGCTCGAATCTAAAATTGGAAAAAATAAAATTAATGCTGTTAATGAAGTAGTAGTAAAAAGTAACAGAAATCAAATTGTAAGACTCAGACTTTTTATTGACGGTAACTTTATCGAAAATTTTTCAGGTGATGGTCTAATAATTTCTACACCTCATGGATCAACTGCATATAATTTATCTTCAAACGGCGCAATTTTACACCAATCTTTAGAGGGATTTCAACTTACTCCAATAGCACCAGTATTTTCTAGTTTAAACAGATCTTTAAAAGCTCCGATAATTCTACCTAAAAATGCTGAAATTGAAATAAATGTAAGCAAAAGAGATAATTATCACACTGTTTTTTTATTTGATGGAAAAGAATTCAAATCAAATAATTTTAAAATAACTACAAAAATTTCAAATCATGAACTAAAAAAACTTATTTTAAATAAAAACCATTATTGGTCTAACATTAAAAATAAGTTATTATAATTTTAATATAAAAACGGCTAAATATGAAATATTATTTTTCAGATTTAAACCGTTTTTTTTAGTATTTTATTATTAATAAATATTTACATTATTTATTATATCATTAATCATTCTTCCGCCAATAGGAACTGCTACTTCTCCAGCTACTTCATCTGAATCTTCTACTACAATCGCAAAGGCCAGTTTTGGATCATATGCTGGTGCAAATCCTACAAACCAAACATCTATTCCACCACCTTTTTTATCAACAGTTCCAGATTTTCCGGCAATTTGAATTGATTGTAAATAAGCTGATTTTGCAGTACCATAATTAACCACATCTACCATATAATCTCTAATTGTATTAGCTATTTCTGTACTTGTTACATCTGATATAACTTCACTTTTACTTTCTTTTATGACTTTACCATCTTTATTCACAACATTTCTTACAAGTCTTGGTTGCATCATTTTTCCATCATTTGCTATAGTTGATGCAATCATTGCCATATGAAGAGGTGTAACTTTTGTTTTTCCATAACCAAATCCTGTCATTGCTGTATCAACTTCATTTAAATCATCAAAAGGAATTTTAGGATTAACTTTTTCCAAATCAAATTTGTAATTTTTATTAAACATATAGTCTTCAGTAACTTTTTTGAACTCTTTTTTACCAATTTCATCTATTTTAGATGCAAAATAAGTATTTAGTGAATTCATTAATGCTGATCTAAGATTTACTTGTCCATAAGAATAATCACCAAAATTTGTAATTTTATAATTTTGTATAGTTACACTTCCAGTATCATTAAAGTTTGTATCTATTCCACTTCTTAAAATTGTATCAGCACTTACAATTTTCATTGTTGACGCAGGTCTGTATATACCTTGGCTTGATCTGTTTAATAATGGAGCATCATTATTTTGAATTAACATATCCCAATTTTCGTCCAATGTATTTGGATCAAAAGAAGGTTTTGAAACCATAGCCAAAACTTCTCCATTTCGTGGATCCATAACTACTATTGATCCAATATGATTTCCTAAACTGTTATAGGCAATTTCTTGTATAGTTTGATCTATTGTTAGATTTAAATTATTACCTTCGCCACTTTTTTCTACCATATTTCTAATCTTTGAAGTTGGCTGGTCTGATATATTTAATAAGTCTTTATTATAAGTTTTTTCCAAACCACTTTTTCCATATTTTACAGAATTATATCCTGTAAATGCAGAGTTTATTTCTCCATTATTATATGCTCTAACATTATATCCATTTTCATCCTTTTCATTATAAACTAGAACATTTCCATTTCTATCGTAAATATTTCCTCTATTAATTTCATTTTCATCTACCCACAATCTTTTATTATGGCTATTTTCTGATAATTTATCAGCTTTAAATAATTGAAAATATACCAAATAAAAAACTATAGACAAAAACAATACAATAAAAATTATCATAACATAGATTAGTCTTTTATTCATTGTTGATTTTTCTAGGATATGTTTATTATCTTCGTCATCCAATCTATGTTTTTTTTCTATTTCTAGCATTTTTTGAATAAATGGTTTTTGTTTATCTTTTTTCTTTTTCATTCTCATCACCATTTTCTATATTTTGACCACAGTATTGAAGAATTGCTAGCAAAATAAATCCTGATACCATTGATGATCCACCAGCAGAAATAAAAGGCAAGGTTACCCCAGTTAAGGGTATTAATTTTAAAACTCCACCTAATATTATTAAAGTTTGAAGGGCAAATAATACACCAATACAAAAAGCAAGTATAGAATAAAATTTATTTTCTTGTTGTAGGGATATTTTTATCGCTCTATAAACTAGAATTAGAAATAATAATACTACTGCTATTCCCATAAAAATTCCATATTCTTCGCATATTGCAGGAAAAATAAAATCACTTTCTGCTACTGGTATATAATCTGGTCTACCTAATCCTATTCCTGTTCCAAACAATCCACCACTTGCTAAAGCAAATAAAGATTGAGTTATTTGATATCCCTTGTCATCTATAACAGACCAAGGATCTAGCCATGTTTCAACTCTAACTCTTATATGAGAAAATAGAAAATAAGCCAAAACTGCACCAAACATTACCAGGATTAAGTTTATTAATATTAATTTTCTTTCTCTCTCATATACAAATTGTGTTAATATCATAGTTCCAAAAAATATTAAGGCTGTTCCTAATTCTTTTTGTATAAAAAACATCATTATAAAAATATAAATTCCTAGAGACAAATAATATTTCCCAAAAGCTTTTTTTCTAAATTTATTATAGTTAGAATAAAAACTTGCAATAAAAAATATAAAAGGAACCTTAATAAATTCTGAAGGTTGAATACTTATTGGTCCAATAGTAATCC
>URRX01000148.1 GCA_900550345.1 uncultured Anaerococcus sp.
ATTGTTTTTTTTGATTTGAAGTGCTTGTAAATAGAAGGAGCTTTGATTCCAACTTCTTTTGCAATTTTTTCCATAGACACATCCGAATATCCACATGTAGAAAATAATTCCAAAGAATTTAAATAAATTTTTTCTTTTGTGTTCATAAAGTCTCCTAAGAAATATTTCTTAAATCCATTATAGGCTAATAATCATTAGCTGTCAATTATATTTATTTTTAAATATTTTTTTGATTATAAATTTGAAATAATTTTAAGAATTTTTAAATTAAAAAAAGGAAAATATTTGTCTAATTTTATTTTTATAAATACTAAGAAATATTAATTTTTCAATTGTTGTTTTGTATTTTTTATGATAATATTATATTTGAGTAAGATTTTAGTAAAATCTTTTAAATTTATATTTTTATATGGAGGAATTATGCAATTATCGGCATTATCATCATTGCAATGGAACCTTATTGCAGGTGGCCTTGCAATATTTTTGTTTGGTATAAATTTGATGGGAGATTCTCTTACAAATTTTGCTGGACCTAAACTAAGGGGGTATGTAGAAAAATATACTTCTAATCCTATAAAAGGAGTCCTCGTTGGAATTGTAATTACAGGATTAATTCAATCATCATCAGCAACAACTGTTATAGCAATTTCTTTTGTTAGGGCAGGTGTTATGAGCCTTGAACAAGCAATTGGTGTAATTTTGGGTGCCAATATTGGTACAACTGTTACTGCTGTTTTGATAGGTTTTAATTTAGACTATTTATCTTATTTTATTTGTCTAATTGGTGTAGGAATTTTTCTTTTTTCCAAAAAAAGAAAAGGAAAATATATTGGCGAAATTCTTATAGGTTTTGGACTTTTATTTATAGGTCTAAAAATGATGGGAGATAGCTTATCTGAACTTAAAAATATTCCTGGTTTTGAGGATATAGTTACAGATCTTGGTAAAAATCCAATTATTGCTGTTTTGGTTGGTGCAGCTCTAACTGCTCTTATCCAATCATCATCTGCATTTATTGGAATCGTCCAATCTTTGTACGCATCAGGAGCTATCGGCTTAAATCTTTCCTTAGGATTTTTATTTGGAGCTAATATAGGAACATGTATTACTGGTATTCTTGCATCTTTGGGTGGATCTTTATCTGCAAAAAGAACAAGCTTGTTCCATGTTTTATTTAATGTATTAGTTTCAGCAATATTTTTGATATTTCTTGTTCCATATGGAGGATTTGTATCTTTTGTTGCAAATAAATTTTCCCTAAATCCTATGATGACTATAGCTGTTGGTCATTTTTCATTTAACTTTGTGGGTATGATTTTATTTGTTCCACTTATTAAACAAGTATCAATAATACTTCACAAGATTATTCCAGGAAAAGATTCTATTTTCTCAGATGTTTCTGAAATTGAACTTGAGGAAAGCTTGATAAATACTTTCCCAGCAGCAGCTCTTGATCAAGCAAAAACTGCCATTATAAAAGAAAGTAAAATTGCTCTAGAAACCATTAAATCTTCTAAAAAATATTTGAATTCTAGAGATAAAAATGATTTGTCTACTGTAAATCAAGCAGAAGCTTTAGTAAATGAAATGGATACAAAAATACAAAAATATATTTTGGATATATCAAAATCAAACCTTGTAAATGAACTTGAAGGAGATATTCACAATTATTTACAAGTTCAAATAAATGTAGAAAGGGTATCTGACCTTGCTCAAAATCTTGGAGAATATTTTGATGAGATTAATGAAGCAGGAGAAAAATACAATGAAGAAGCTTTAGAAGATTTAAATAGAATTTATGATTTAGTTATCAATAACTATGTAAATGCTATTGAAGTTTTTGAGGGTGAAGATTCAGCTTTATATGAAACTTTGAAAGAAGATGAGGCAAATCTTGATTTATTAGAACAAAATCTAAGAAGATCTCATTATAGAAGACTTGCTCATGGAGAAAAATTATCAACTGTTACAAGTTCTGTTTTTGTTGATATAGCTTCAACAATAGAAAGAATTGGTGACCACGCCTTTAATATAGCTCGTCTAACAGTTGATCCTGTAAAAGTTCATGATGAATATGAAAAACAAATTGTAAAATTAAATACAGAAAATTAATATAAAAGCTTATGGGTTATGAAAATAATCTGTAGGCTTTTTTTGTTTATTGATTTTTATATTAGGGTAGGAAAATCATAAACATTAAATTATATAAAAGGAGGGGAATTTGTTAGAGGTTAAAAATTTTACTAAAAAATATAAAAATGGAAAACTTGCAGTAAATAATATTTCTTTTGAAGTAAATAATGGAGAAATTTTTGGATTTTTAGGACCAAATGGAGCAGGAAAATCTACAACTATAAAGGCGATTGTTGGTCTTATCAAAAAAACTAAGGGAGATATTAGTATTGATGGAATAAAGCTTGAAGATGATCCAATTTTATATAAGAATAAATTTTCCTATCTTGCTGATAATCCTGATTTATTTGATAAATTTACTGGAGTTGAATACATAAATTTTGTGGCAGATATTTATGAAATTGATTCAAAAACTAGAAATGAAAGGCTCAATACTTATCTTGATTATTTTGATATAAGAGAGGCTATGGCAGATTTAATTTCATCTTATTCTCACGGAATGAAACAAAAACTTGCTATAATTTCATCCCTAATCCATGATCCTGATCTTTTGATTTTGGATGAACCTATGGTTGGACTTGATCCAAAATCTTCATATAATCTTAAAAAAATAATGAAACAAAGAAAAGAAGAGGGGAAGATGGTTTTCTTTTCAACTCATATAATGGAAGTTGCAGAAAATATTTGTGATAGACTTGCAATAATTTCTAATGGAAAAATTGTAGCAAAAGGTTCTCTTTCTGAAATTAGAACTCATCTTAATGAAAATAAATCCCTAGAAGAATTATTCTTGGAGTTAACAGATGAAAAATAAAAGATTAAAAATATTATTTAATAAATATTTTAAGGAGGAGATAGAAAAGTATTTGCCAGGTACAAAAGTTATAGGACTTCCAGATGATTACACAAGAAGAGTTTTATATTTACTTTTGATTTATGGTTTTTATACTATTATGGGACTAACAATATTTTCAAGCTTGGCATATT
>URRX01000149.1 GCA_900550345.1 uncultured Anaerococcus sp.
ATAAATAGAAATTTAAATAGTGATTTCACACAAAAAATAGTACTAAAAAAAATCCTCTAAATTGTAAGAGGATTTTTTATTTTATATCTTATTTTTGATTTAAAATATGTTTTCTATTTTTTTCTAGAGATTGTGCTAATTGATTGAAATTATCGCAAGATTTTGAGAACAATTGATCAACATATTGATATGATTGTTGTTTTATTTTATTTGCTTGTATGTTTGCATCTTCAAGAATTCTTTGAGCTTCTTGTCTTGCTTCTGCTGTTATTTGATGTTCTGAAATCATTCTTTGATATTGGCTTTTAGCTTGTTCTTTGAAATTTTTTATTTCATTATTTGCATTATCAACTTTTGATCTCGCTTCATTTTCAGCTTCTTGTAAAATTCTATCTTTTTCATCATTAATCCATTGAGCATTTTTAATTTCTGTTGGTAATGAGTCTCTCATATCTCTAACAATTTCAAAAATTTCATCTGGATCAACAGACACCTTTCTTGAAAATGGAACTGAACTAGCATTGTCCATTATATCTTCAATTTCATCAATAAGTTCATTAATATCTGCCATTATTTTTTTCCTCCTAGTTTATTTTTTTCATATATAGCTGTTTTTACATTTTTTGATACAAATTTAGATACATCTCCACCAAAACTAGCTAGCTCTCTTATTCCGCTTGAACTTATAAACGAAAATTTAGGGTCAGAAAGCAAAAATATTGTTTCTAATCCTGGGTAAAGTTTGTTATTAAATTGAGCAATATTAATTTCATACTCATAATCTGTAACTGCCCTTATTCCCCTAACTATCGTTTTAGAATTTTCTTTTTTTGCAAAGTCAACTAATAAACCTTCAAATGTTTTTACTTTTACATTTTTTAGTTTATTTTCTTCAATTTCTTCTTCTATTAATTGTTTTCTCTCTTTAATTGAAAAAAGAGAGTGCTTGGCTTCATTTATTAATATAGCTACGACTACCTCATCAAACATTTTATCTAGTCTTTTGATGATATCTAAATGTCCAATTGTAATAGGATCGAAGCTACCTGGATATATCACTTTCATAGCAATAAACTTTTACGATTTTCCTTCCATATTTTTTTTCTTTTATTAATTGTAAATTTTCCATATGAGAAAAATCGATATTCCTATCTGATTCGCTTATTATTATACCATTATTATTTAATAAATGATAGTCTAATAAAGTCTCCATACTAATTTTTAAATAATCTTCTTTATAAGGAGGATCTAAATATATGTAATCAAAACTTTTATTTTGATTATGTAAAATTTCTAAAACCTTTCTAAAATCTCCCCTTATTGCATATGCATTTTTACAATCAATTTTTTTTAAATTTTCTTTTAATATCTTATAATTAGAATTATTAAGTTCTCCAAAAACAACTTCTTTGGCACCATGAGATAAAAATTCTATCCCCATCTGTCCTGTACAGGCAAACAAATCTAGGGCAGTAAAATTATTTTTGTAAGGATATAGCATCGCTAAAACTGCCTCTTTTACCTTATTATCAGTAGGTCTTGAATTATTTGCTTTTGGAGATTTTAAATTAAATCCTTTATATTTTCCTGCAACTACTCTCATTAGTTAAGCACTATCCTTTTATCTATATTAAAATATCTTTCCAAATAGGAAAAATTAACACCTTCAAAATTTGTTTCTTTAAGGTAGGCAAAAATTTTAAAACAAAGATTAATTTCTTCTTCTTTCAAATTAAAATAATTAATTTCATCTAGATTTCTTCCATGTTGAATCGTAGATAAAATCTTACCTCCACCTCTTAATTTCAAATCTTTTTTAGCTATTTCAAATCCGTCATTAGAATTTTTTATAATATTTAATTTGCTTCTTTCATCAACCTTTTTACTTACTAAATAGCAAAAAGATTTATGAGCTCCTCTTCCAATTCTACCCCTTAATTGATGAAGGGAAGATAAACCAAAATTATTAGCATTATAAATTACCATGCAATTAGCATTAAAAACATCTATGCCTACTTCAATTACAGTTGTTGAGATTAAAATATCAATGCTTCCTTCAGAAAATTCTTTTAAAATTTTCTCTTTTTCTTCTGGTTTTAATTTTCCATGAAGTTTTTCTATTCTTATATTATTAAACTTCTTTTTATAACGCTTATATAAGTTTTCAACAGAATTTCCATCTTCGCTGTCTATAGAATCGCTTACAAGATAAACTTGCCTTCCATCATCTATAAATTTTCTTATTTTCGTATATAGAGTATTTTCCATTGATAAAAGTACAAGTTCAGTAATAACTTGGCCCCTACCTTTTGGTAATTCTGTAATTTGTGATAAACTTAATAAATTTTTCATTTTCAAAAATAAAGTTCTAGGAATGGGTGTTGCTGTCATTGTAAGATAATTTGCCTTATTGCCTTTTTCATACAGGGCTTGTCTTTGTCTAACACCAAACCTATGTTGTTCGTCAGCAACTATCAATTTTAAATCTTTAAATTCTACATCTTCTACAATCAAGGCATGAGTTCCAATTAAAATATCAATTTGACCATTTTTTATTTTCTCTTTAACTAGATCTTTATTTTTTGTAGATGAAGTCAACAATTCCACATTTAAACCAAAACTTTCAATTAAGTTTTTATTTTTTTCATACTGTTGAATTGCTAAAACTTCAGTTGGTACCATCATACAAGTTTGGTAGGAATTAAGAGAGAAAATAATCATAGCAATTAGAGCAACAATTGTTTTTCCACTGCCTACGTCTCCACACAAAAGTCTATTCATAATTGTTGAACTAGAACAATCATTTAAAATCTCAGTAAGAGAATTGTATTGACTTTTGGTAAGCACAAAATCTAAGCTATCTAAAATTCTATCCAAATCATATTTTAATTTTAAGTCTTGATATGAATTTTCTTTTTGCATAGCATAGATAAAAATCAGCTCTTTTAAAAAATCAACAATCTTAATTTCTGACTTTGCTTTTTTCAACCTATCAAGACTAGTTGGAAAATGAATTTCTCTTAAATTAGAAAGTTTATCAGAAAAATTAAATTTTTTAATAATATCATAATCAAGTAATATTTCATCTTGATTAAAAAAAT
>URRX01000150.1 GCA_900550345.1 uncultured Anaerococcus sp.
ATTAATCCTAGTAATTTCTTAAAAAAACAAATTTCAAATAGGGAAAAATTCCGCTTGAAACTGTATAAATATAAAATTATAAAATTTATTATTTTTGAAAAAAATCTATTATTGTTGAAATTTTAAGAAGTAAATAAGAATTGACAAAAATATAAATATAAATTATAATGTATCCATATAAATAAAAAAATAAAAGAAAAGAGGAGAGAAGGATGAATGTAAAAAAAGTTTTCTCACAAGCTTTTGCTCTTGGATTGGCTTTGACACTTACAGCTTGTGGCGGTAGTGGGGACAAGGACAACAACGGATCAAATGCCGGAGCAGACAATAAGGCTAGTAACGAACAAGCTAAGGGTGAAGAATTTAAAAAACAAACTAATGATAATACACTAGTAGTAGGTGTTGATTCACTTGGTGGAGAATTCATCCAAGGTTTTAATAACAGCCAAAACGACGTAAGAGCTAGAGAATTTATGGGAATTCAAGGTTCTGTTGGTTATGCTACTTATGTAAAAGATAGAAGCGGAAAATATGTAATGAATAAAACCGTTCTTGATGGTGAACCTCAATCAAAAGAAAATTCTGATGGATCAAAGACTTTTACTTTTAAAATTAAAAAAGATTTAAAATGGTCTGATGGTAAGCCTGTAACAGCTGACGATTATTTATTTACAGCTCTTTTACACTCACCACAAGACTATGCTCTAATAACAGGATCCACTGAAATAGGTGGAGATACTTTAAAAGGATACAATGAATTTAGAGAAGGAAAAACTGATGAATTTGAAGGCGTTAAGAAAATTGACGACCAAACTTTTGAAATAACAGTTTCAAGTGATTTTATACCATACTATGAAGAAGAATCTTTGAAGGCAATGAACCCAAGACCAATTCATTATATAGCTCCAAACTTAACAGTTGATGGATCTAAATTTGCTCTTAAAGATGGATATAAATTATCAGATGATGACAAAAAATCTTTTATTGAATCTCTTGATAAACAAATTGAAACAGAAAAATCTTCTTATGATGAAGAAGTAAAAGCTGCTGGAGAAGAAGATCCAGAATACAAAAAAGAACATGAAGAGAAATTAAAAACTCTTGAAGATAAGAAAAAATCTGCTGAAAGCGGAAATGATATAGACCCTACAGAAATGCTTGTAGAAAAAGCTATGCTTTTTGATGCAAATGACTACAGAAAAGCACCAAAAGTTACTTGTGGACCTTACAAATTTGTTTCATTTGAAAATAATATGGTTAAAATGGAACTTAACGACCAATATGTTGGAGATTTTGAAGGACACAAAGCTACAATTCCTAACGTAATCATTCAAGCAATAAACCCAGAAATATCTGTTGACCTAGTTAAAAATGGGGACATAGATGTATTTGAAGAAGAAATGAATGGTTCAAGAATTGACCAAATTAGAAAAGCTGCTGATGAAAAGAAATTGCAATATGTAGCTTACGACAGAAACGGTTATGGATGTCTATCATTCTTAGATGATAGAGGACCAACTCAATACAAAGAAGTAAGACAAGCTATAGCATTCTTGATGGATAGAAACGACTTCGTACAAAACTATGCAGGTGGATACGCAGTAGTAACAAACGGAATGTATGGTTCAAGTCAATGGATGTATAAAGAAAGAGGAGCTGATGTAGAAGCTAAACTTACAAACTATACATTAAACGTTGACGAAGCTAATAAGAGATTGGACAAATCACCATACAAATTTGAAAAAGACGGAAAAACAGCTTGGGATGCTACAAAAGCAGCTGAACAATACAAAAATAACGCTGACAAATTTGATTATTACAGATATGATGAAAATGGAAAGAAATTACAAGTTAACCAATTTGGTGCAAAAGAATCAGAAATAACAACACTTCTTTCAAACCAATTACCAGACAATGCTAAACAAGCAGGACTTGAATATAACGTTCAAGCAGGTGACTTTAATACCCTTCTAAACTACAGAGAAAATCCAAAAGAAGGAGACAAAGCAGAATATACAGCATTTAACATGGGACTTGGATTTGGATCACCATTTGATCCTTACTACCAATATAATAGTAAAGGAAATGATAATAAAACAAAAACAAATGATCCAAAAGTTGATAAAATTACAGAAGAATTAAGAAGAACAAAACCAGGTGAAAAAGAAGCTTACCTAGATAAATGGGAAGAATTCCAAGAATGGTACAATGATTACCTACCAGAAATTCCACTTTATTCTAACCAAATCCACTCATCAGCATCATCAAGAGTTAAAGGATTTGAAGGCTTAACACCAGAATGGGCAACATCTTGCCAAATAAATCAAATGAGTCTTAAATAATAAGATTTTTTAAAAGAAGTCATACTAAGTGTGGCTTCTTTTTTATTTAAAAAATTATATTAAACTTGTTGTTTAAACAAAAATTTAATTTAAAAATCAGCAAGAATCAAGAGATCTCCCGACTACTAAAACCAGTTTTCTTCGAAAAGTTTTCCGTGCTTTCCCACTAATTTTTAGGGATAATTATGCTAAATCAAGGTATAATTATCTGCTTAAGATGGAAGTTGTTTTATTTACTTTTATACTAAGTAGTAAGCTTAATTCCAATATAAAGAAAAATAAAGAGATCTCTCGACTTAGCTCGAGATGGGTGTAGTTTTTATTTACTTTTAGACTAAAGTAAGAAGTTTGTTATTTTTTAAAGATTTACATTTGAAATCTATATTTAATAAGAATAAAAGTGAAGATTTAAATAAAATAATTAGAAAAATAAATATAAACTTACTGTTTATAGCTTATTAATAAATTCGAAGAAATAAATCGAGCATAAAATAATAACCCATTTCGAGCCTGCCGAGAAATCTCCTTATTAGATTTAGTCTTAAATTTATTTTCTTCCTTGAATTAATACTAAATTAATTTCCCTATCACCATAAAAAAAGAGATCTCTCGACTACTAAAACTCATTTACTAGGTAAATTTTTCCGTGCTCTCGCACTAGTTTTCAGGATTTATAACCGAAATCAACGGTTATAAATCTGAACTAGTTTTAGGGATAAATATGCCAAATCAAGGCATATTTATCTGCTCGAGATGG
>URRX01000151.1 GCA_900550345.1 uncultured Anaerococcus sp.
GATGGTTTAAATCTTTTATATAATTTTTGAAGTCAGAATGAATAGGAAATTTTAAAATATCCCAATTTAAAGACACATTTTCATTCCATTCATCAAAAGTTGCAAATTCATTTCCCATAAAATTTAACTTTTTCCCTGGATGGGTCATTTGATAAGTATTTAAAAGTTTTAATTGTTTGAATCTATCTTCATAAAAACCACTCATCTTATTAATCATTGGTTTTTTTAAATGAACTACCTCATCATGACTTAGAGGCAAAAGAAAGTTTTCATTATAAAAATAAAACATAGAAAAATTAATTTTCCCCTGATACATATGTCTATTAATTGAATCTATTTCAAAATATCTGCAAGTATCATTCATCCAACCCATATCCCATTTATAATCAAAACCGAGATTTTCTTTTTCATTTTTTTCTGTAACAAATTCATATGATGATGAATCTTCAGCAATTTTCATAAAACTTGGGTAATCTTTTGAAAGATTTTTGTTCAAATCTTTTAAAAAACTCACATTATTATGATTTACTCCCCTATCTTTATTACCATCGTAATAGATCATATTGGAAACTGCATCGATTCTTATTCCATCGAAATGACATTTTTCAATCCAAAAATTAATGGCAGATTTCATAAAACTTCTAACATGGCCTTTTGAATAATCAAAATTTAAACTTCCCCATTCAGAATATTGTAAATCTTTATAATCAGATTCATATAAACTATTTCTATCAAAATATTTTAATGCATAATAATCTTCTGCAAAATGAACAACTACAAAATCAAAAATTACTCCAATATTGTTTTGATGGCAAAGATCTACAAATTTTTGTAAGTCTTTAATTGTTCCATATCTAGAAGATGGGGCAAAAAAACCTGAAACTTGATAACCCCATGATGGATAATATGGATGTTCTGTAATTGGCATTAATTCAATATGGGTATAACCCATATCTTTTACATAAGAAATTAATTTATCAACTATATCCAAAAAATTTGGCATAGAATTATATCTAAGCCAACTTCCTGGATGAATTTCATAAATATTTAAAGGCTTATCCAAATTTTTATCTCTATTTTTAAGCCAATTATTATCAGAGAAATTATATGAAGTATCAATAATTTTTGTAGCAAATTCTGGAGACTGGTCAAAATAATTTCCAAATGGATCAAATTTTTCAAACTTATATCCATTATTTTCAATTACATACTTATAATAATCTCCCTCTTTTGCTCTAATAAATTTATAAAAATATCCGTATTTATGATTTTTAAACATGGAAATATCTTTCCAATTTGAAAAATCACCCTTAATATAAACCATATCAGCATCAGGCGCATATATTCTAAAAATATAACCATCATCTTTTTTTATAGCTCCAAAAATCTCATGGCCTATTTTTGAATTTCCTGATAAGTAATCTTCGATTTTTTTAAAATCTACTTCAAGTAATTTAACATCCATTTTTATCCTCAATCAAATCCTCAATATGCTTTATCAAAATTTCAATTCCTCTAGTATTTTTTGCACCTCTTGGAATTATAATATCAGCATATTTTTTTGTTGGTTCGACATATTTTTCATGCATAGGTTTAACTTGCTTTATATATTGAGTCAAAACTGATTCCAAACTTCTTGATCTTTCTTTGGTATCTCTTAAAATTCTTCTTTGAAGTCTTACATCGCTATCAGCATCAATAAAGACACAAGTATCTAAAATATCTCTAATCCTTTTATCATATAAAACCAAAATCCCTTCAATCAAAATTATTTTTTTGGGACTTACATGAATTGTTTTTTTACTTCTTGTGTGAATTTTATAATCATAAGTTGGCATATCTATATCCTTGCCAGCTTTTAAATCCAACAAATCTTTTATAAACATATCATTATCAAAAGATGATGGTTTATCATAGTTAAGTTTTTCTCTATCTTCAAAGGAAAGATCATCATGAGCCTTATAATAATTATCATGACCTATTACATATAAATCTTTTGCAAAATAATTTTTAATATAATCTACAATCGAAGATTTTCCACTAGCAGATCCGCCTGCTATCGCTATAATTTTAGTATCCATATTAGTTAACTCTATTTACAATTTCGCCATCAAGAAATTTATATAAATTATCAAAAACAATTTCACACCTAATTTTCATTGCTTCTTCTGTCAAATATCCTACGTGATTAGTTAGAAGAACATTTTTTGCATTTCTTAGTGGATAATCTTTCTCTAATGGTGGTTCCATATCAAAAACATCAATTCCTGCTCTTAATTTATCTTCATTTAATAAATTTGCCAAATGATCATTGTCAACAATTGGTCCTCTAGCACAATTTATTAAAATAGCCTTATCTTTCATAAGGTCAAGTTCATCTTTTCCAATAAAGCCAATAGTTTCATCATTTTGAGGAAGATGAATTGAAACAATATCAGAATTTTTCAAAAGTTCTTCAAGACTTACATATTTTGCTCCAAGATTTTTAACCTCATCTTTTTCACTTCTACTAAAGGCCAAAATATTTGCACCAAAAGCCTTGAATAGTTCAATAACTCTTGTTCCAATTTTTCCAGTTCCAATAATTCCTACTGTTTTTCCTTTAATTATTTGACCTAGTAAATTAAATGATTTATCTTCAAAAATATTTTTATTATTTTGGTCAAACTTTCTCATAATAGAAATTGTAAGTCCAATAACTAATTCAGCAACAGAATCATCCGAATACCCACTTGCATTTTCAACAATAATATCATTTTCCTCACAAGCAGCCATATCCACATGATTATATCCTGTAAAAGCTACATCAATTAATTTCAAATTTGTATTATCTATTACTTTTTTTGAAAATTTATTATTTGTTATTATAGCAACATCACTATCTTTTAATCTCTCAATTATTTCATCTTCATTTTTTGCACTATCTTTAAAATATTGAAATTCATGACCTAAGTCTTCTAATTTTTTCTTATTTTTTTCAATAATTTTATCATCAACAAGTAAAGGATCTATTAAAGATATCTTCATCTAAACCTCCAAATTTGTTTTTTATAATTTTTTTGAACTTGATATTATTATACCGTTATGT
>URRX01000152.1 GCA_900550345.1 uncultured Anaerococcus sp.
AAGCAACAATGAATTATCACTATTTCGTTATATAAATATATCTAGATCGTAAATTTTAGCTATTTTACTAAACCTAGATAGTGCTATTAAGTAAGCAAGATATCTCTTGCCGGCACTAAAAAATAAATACTGATATATCAATTTTTTACAGCCATTTTTATCAGTGTTTCTAGAAATAAACTATAAAGATTTTCTTATCTCGCACTTTTTCTTTTTTTAAGTTACTATTATACTTATACTAACAAAAAAACAAATAGAGAGTTGGAACATATAATGAATACTCACAAGATGCAATTTGGATGGATTATCGAAGCTCCTAATTATTTGTCGATACTAACAAATAAAGATGGATTAGTTGCTATTGTTTCTGAATATACTACTTTTGGCGACAATCAATCATTATTAATTACGTTGTCAGAAACATCTGCTAAAGTGGCAGTAACTCCTCATTATATTTCTTCTTTAACGATTTCAACAGATAAAAAGATTAAAATAGCTACCTCGCCATTCTATGAACAACAAATAGTTGAAATTGAAAAAATGAATTATGATGGTCAAATTATAGATTAATACTTCTCAAATCTTATTGACTATTAAAAATCATATAAAATATCATAACTTATAATACTTACAGTTTACAGAAATTAAAAATTCTAAACTATAATTATCAATTCATATTCTCTCTTCTAAACATTTGTTATATTATTGTTATAGCATAAGTATTTATAAAATATTAAGTTTAAGGAGTAATAGACCATTGAGCAAATTATATTCCAATCACTCTCATCTATCTAAAGTTTTGAAACATAGCACACTGCCTATACTGATAACTAAAGAATTCGATTTCTTTAGATGCGTTGAATTCAATCAAAATTTTTATGAAAAAACTGCCAGCGAGCTGTTTCATGGCAATCTAAGAGATAGTAACTCATCAAATAGATATTCTCAATTATTTCCAAATCAAAAATTATCTTATTGGTCGGACACACCAGATACTTCCCGTAAAGAAATTTTAAAACATGGTTCTAGTAAAAATATAGTTACATTCTGGGCTTATGATGATTTGACAAGCACTTTTCCAACATTAGAAAATGAAGAACCTCTAATTATTATTGATGGAATACGATTCGGTTTTGAATACATTTTAGAAAAATGTGATAAGAATATCCCCTTTTCCGAAGAAGATATAGTTCTAATAGACCAAATTAATAATGAAAAACCAGATTGTATAGCATATAAATCCACGATAACTGGAACAGCTAATTTCTTATTTTTTGAAAAAGGATTTAAAAAACTAGCCCTCAGAGAAGTCACACTTATACTGGGGGAATTAAAAGATAATAATACAAATAGCATAATCTGTGCAGGTACATCTGACTATATGCCTTATCTAAAAAATTATGGACAATATTTTTCACCTATAGCTAAAATTGGAATGAACGAAAAATATCTTGATTCCTCGGAATATAGGTCTCGTTCAGAAATAAAAGAACATTCTTTTGGTTTATTCAAAACCTAATCTATCAAACTTATAAAAGCCACCTAGTTTTTCTAGGTGGCTGTTTCAGGTAATTTGTTATCTTTTGTTTCAAAATCAATGATATTATCTGTTTTATTCTCTACTTGATTCAAATACTTTCTTAAATCAACATTAACAATATATGGACTATTCGTCACAATATAGATTTGCTTTCTTAATTGAGATATTTTTTCATCTGACAACTCTAACTTATCTAAATGAGATAAGAACTCGTCTTCTTTTTTCTTTCTTCTTATTCTTACTTTTCTAGGAGATACATAACTAGCTTCGTTTTCATATAAATGAATAATCAATTTTTTATATCTTGATTTCAATAAAACCTCAGCAATCTTTTCCCACCAATGTTTATCTGTCAAACCGATTGACATTCCAAAAACTACAATAATATCACTATTTTCGATAGTATTCTCTGCATCTCTACGCATATATTCTCTATTATTTACAAGTGAATCCGGCTTTAGCAAATCTTCTAAATCATCTTTTTCAAAAAAATCTGAAGCTAATTGGCTCTCATAATTCAATCCTAATGTTAAAAATCGGTCAATTACTCCATGCACATTGATAATCGCTTTGTTAAAATTTTGATTAGGGAACGAACCATTGAAACTATTACTCTTTGTATTCTTACTAGAATTTTGAAGGACTATTTGTAAATTGTTTGTGTAGTTGAAAGATATAACCCAATAATTAAAATGACTATTAATGTTATCAATTAACATAGATTTAATTTCATCATGTTCTTGTTCAAATACACCGTGAAAAAATTTATCCATAGTGGTAAAAAGTATTTCTGAGAAGTCCTCATTAATTTGAACATCATCTTGTATTTGAATACCTTTAAGATAATCATTTAAATCTTCTCGTAGAGTTTCAAAATCGTCTAAAAAGTTGTCAGCTAAATTGGTATCCTGATTTTCTTCCTTTAAACGTTTCGTAAATACTCCCAATTGAAATTCCAAATCAGCCCAAGTTTGGATATTATCTTTGGATTTATAAATTTCAGAATAAATCATATTATCAATCTTCGAAACAAACTTTTCATCCATTTCTTGGGACAAATCTAAAGAATATTTTTTCTTTAAAATATATTCGTAAAAATGAATATATGACGTTTGCAACCCACATTGAATATCAAAGCCATTTCCCAATAAAAAAGTAATATTCATCCTACCACTCCCGATTAGTTGTCTATTTTATTATACATTTAAACAAAATAAATCACAAATAAGCAGGAAGCCTTCACAAAAAATATCGGACTTACATTTTTAAAGTTTTATTTTAGTTTATAGACAAAAACATCCAGTATATCTATTTAAAATTAACAACACACACAATTTAACCTTCATTTTAAATAAAATCATCACCTCAAATTCATCAAAGTACTCTTTTTAATAGACTTCTCAATAAAATCTTCACTACTTTACGTCTGAACATATCTTTGAGTCATTTCAATTGAACTATGCCCCATATTTAAACTTAACG
>URRX01000153.1 GCA_900550345.1 uncultured Anaerococcus sp.
TTTATCTTTTACTTTTATATTATTATCAGAATTTATCCAAATTGAACCAGTTTTATCTTTTATTTTATTAGCTTCTTTTGTAACATATATTGTTTCATTTTTTCTTACACTTGAATCTTGTGCATAAGCAACATTTGTCATTAATAATGAACTTGCAAGAACTAGTGAGAAACCTTTCATTAATTTATTTTTCATATTTTCCTCCTAATTTAATCCCTTAGTTGTCTTTTTTATAAATGGAAATGCAATTTTTATTACTGCTGGTAGGAATAAAATAATTGAAAGCATACTAATTATTGCTCCCCTTGCCAACAACATACAAATTGTTGATACAATTTCCATTTTTGAATACAAGCCTACACCTACAGTTGCTGCCATGAATGATAAGGCAGATGTAACAATTGATTTAGATGTTTCTTTAACAGTCAATTTTAATGACTGATCCACATCTTTAGTTTCTTTATATTCTACTAAAAATCTATCCATCATAAGAATTGAATAATCTATTGTTGAACCTAATTGAACTACTCCTATAATTATTGATGTTACGAATGGAATAGTTTGACCTAGATAAAATGGAATTCCCATATTTATTTGGATAGCAAGTTCTATTACTGCTATTAGGACTACAGGAATAGCAAATGATTTAAATACTACGGCAATAATTATAAAAACTATAATTATTGATGCAATATTTACCATTTTAAAATCTTTATCTGATAAAACTGTTAAATCTTTGGTTAAAACAGCTTCACCTGTTAAATATCCATTTTTATCATGTTCTTTTACAATATTATTAATTTTATCTACTTGGTCATTTACCTTATCAGATGCCGTTTGATATTTTGAATTTACCATTATCATTTGATATCCATTTTTATTAAAATTATCTTTTAATTTATCTGGCATAACACTATCTGGTAAAGTTAGGCCTGTAAATGAATTTAAACTTAATACGCTATTTACACCTTCAACATCTTTTAATTCATCAACAAGTCCATTGACATTTTTTTTGCTTAATTTATCATCAACAACCACAAAATGTGTAGATGCCATATTAAAATCTTTTTTCATTTTATTTAAAGCAACTATTGAATCTAAATCTTGTGGCAAGGACCTATCAAGATTGTAATAAAGATCAGTATTTCTAGCTCCATAAATTGCAGGAATAAACAAAATTAAAAATGCAATGAATAATCCATTTTTATGACCCAATACAAAATTTGATGTTTTTTCGAATGATGGTAAAAATACTCTATGATTAAATCTTGCAACCAATTTTTCTGCAATTAAAATCATTGGTGGTAAAACTACTACTGTAGAAATTAGTCCCAATAAAACACCCTTACTCATAACAAGACCTATATCTTTTCCAAGTCCTAAACGCATCAAAATTAAAACAATAAATCCTGCAAAAGTTGTAAGTGATGATGCAAAAATTGAAGATACAGTTTTTTGAATAGCTATATCCATTGCATCATTTTTATCATCATTATTTTTCTTCTCCTCAACATATCTATGGTACAAAAATATAGAATAATCTGTAGTCACAGCAAGTTGTAAAACTGCCGCTATAGCTTTTGTTATATAAGAAATTTCCCCTAAAAATAAGTTTGTACCAAAATTATATAAAATAGCATAACCAATATTTAAAATAAACAAAAATGGTATTATTGTTGATTCGTTTGTAAGGGATAAAATTATTAAAGCAAGAACTACAGCCAAAATAACATAAATTGGAGTTTCATGGTCTATTAAATCTTTTGTATCTTTTACAAGGGAGCTCATACCACTTAAGAACTTTTCCTTAGATTCTATTTTCTTGATATTATCTATGGCTTCCATTGTTCTAAAAGATGATGATCCTTCCTCAAATTTAACCATCAGCAAAGTACAATCTTTAGAATAAAAAACATCCCTTATTTCATCTGGTAAAAATTCATTTGGAAAACTATCACCTACAATTGATGATTTAGAAATTACATCTTCAACTCCATCAACTTTTACAATCTTATCTTTAAGTTTATCAGCATCATAATCATCGCCTTTCAAAAGAAGCATGCCAGTTGCAGCATTTTTAAAATCTTTATCAAGAATTTCTTGGCCTTGAGTGGATTCTAAGTCAGATGGTAAATATGACAAAATATCATAATTTACACCTGTATTCTTATATCCAAACCATGCAGGTATTAATAACAGAGTCATTATTAATAACACAAGTCTAGGATGATGCGAAATAAATTTTGTTATTTTTTTCATTTATTATCTCCTGTTCTTTCAAAAATTTTTCTAATAATAGCAAATAAAACTGGCTTCATTTCTTCAATTGATAAAATTGAATCTTCCAATACAGCACTTTTACAAGTAGACATCATGATTTCTAGGGTGAGAGAAAGTATATAAAGTTTTTGAGACTCAGTATGATTTTTTAAAAATAAATTATCGTATTTATTTAAAATAAATTTCAAAGTCGAATCAGCTTCGCTAAGCCCATAATCATTTTCAATTTTTGTATAAAGAGTCCAAGTAATATTTTTACTTAAAAGATCTAGTTCAAAAGGATGGGCAATTAAATAATCTATTATATAATCAACAAAAGAAATATATCTTTCAATGGGATCAGTTTGTACACATGTTTTTTCTGCATTTAAAATAATTTCTGTTGCAATATTTAAAACCATTTTTTCCTGCAAATCATTTTTATCCGTGTAATACAAATAAAAAGTACCTAAACCATATCCTGCTTCTGTCATAATATCTCTTACAGAAGTTTTTTCAGCACCCTTATCTTTAAAAATTTTAAGAGCTGCCTCCATAATTTTTTCTTTTTTATTTTCTACATCACTCATAAATTATCTACTCCTTTTAATAATAAGATGAACACCGTTCATTTATTGCTACATTTATTATGATACAACTTTCTGAACGATGTTCAACTTTTTTTCTAAAAAAATATTTAATTTTTTTATTTGTACAAGAAAT
>URRX01000154.1 GCA_900550345.1 uncultured Anaerococcus sp.
ATTATTAGTTTTTTATTGTTTTTCATAAAATCACCTCTAAATAATCAATTGTATTTATTATACATTTAAGATATTTTTTCTTCAATAAGAAAAACTTTTCACAAAAAATTTCTAGAATTTTTTAATTATTTTTAATTTTAAATAAATCTTTGCCAAATAACGTATCTTATTTTAAATATCATAATAAAATATAACAAAATATTCTTGTTAACGTTTGTCTATTTTAGATTAATGCTTTATAATAAATATCGGAGGTATAATATGAAAATATTTAATAAATTATGTGTTTCAATATTAAGCGCAGTATTTTTATTTACTGCCCTTGCCTTACCTGCAAAAGCTTGTACAGGCGTTATAGTTGGTAGCGATTTGACTGACGATGGTTCTACTATTTTTGGTCGTACAGAGGATTTGGAAATAAACCACAACAAAGTTTATAAAATAAACGAAGCTGGTAAGTATAAAAAAGACGAAAAACTTACAGACGTTTCTTATGCTGAAAAAGGTGGTTACGAATACAAACTTCCACATGATTCCTATCGTTTTACTTCAATAAGTGATACAACACCAGAATACGGATTATTTGATGAAGCTGGATACAATGAAAAAGGTCTTATAGCTGATATGACAGTTTCAGCATCAGCAAACGAAGATATACAAAAAGTTGATCCATATCTTGACGGAGCAAATGAAGGAGATCCTATAGGAATTAGTGAAGCAATAATTACAACTGTTGTTTTATCAAGTTCTGATAATGCCTTAGATGCTGTAAAATTAATAGCTAATGAAGTTGCTACAAAAGGCGCTGCTGAAGGAAATGCTCTTGTAGTTTCTGATAATACAAATACTTGGTATGTAGAAATTTATTCAGGACATGAATTTGTTGCAATGAAATATCCAAAAGATAAATTCTCAGTTTTCCCAAATACTTTCTGGTTAAATGAATCAAAACTTACAGAAGGTGAAGAAAGCGAAAATTATATTATGAGTGAAGATGGAAATTATCTTTATTCTAAGACAATTTTCGATACAGCTAAAAAAGCCAAAACTTTCCAAGGAAATGAAGATGAAAGAGTTATAGATTTAGCTAAATCTTATGCCGAGAAAGATTTCTCTCCATCAAATCGTTCAAGAGTTGCATCAGGAATTAAATTCTTAAATCCAGATTCTAAAGTTGACATGGATACAAAAACTTACGAATTTTTACAAGATGCTAAAAAAGGTTCAATTTCTGTTAAAAATGTAATGGACTTTACAAGAAACAGATTAGAAAATTTTGACATAGAGGCAAATGACAGAGGAAGAGATGAAACTTATCCAATAGGAAATAGAAATACAATGGAATCTCATATCTTCCAAATTCCTAAAGATGCTGAAGCAACAAATCCTGGAGTAATGTGGTTAACACTTGGTTCTCCATTAGTTCAACCATACCTTGCATACTATCCAAACCAAGAAGATGCAATTGATGAAGTTAAAAATGAAACAAATGATCCTGAAAAAGATAAATCTCATTATTGGATGGCAATGGATACACTTCATATGGTAGAAGCAAATAGAGATAAATTTATGAAAGATATATCTCCAGAAATTGACAAATTTGAAAAAGAACAAATAGCTAATACAAAAATTTCAGGAGAAAATAATCCTACAAAAACAAATAATGAAAATGCCAAGAAAGCATTTGATTTATTAAAAGGATTTAATAAAGATCTAGAAGGAAAATATAAAGATTATTTAAAAGAAAATGACTACGAATATACTTTCTACGGAAGACGTGATACAGAAAACTTCACTAACACTACTATGGAGGTTCCAAAAGGTACTAGCGAAACTGCTTTAAATCTTAATATAGAAGCAAATGAAGATGGAAAAGGTGGAAAAATCGATATAGTAGATAATTACGGAAATCCTGTAGAAAAAATAAATAATCCAGTAAAAATTTCAGTTCCTAAAAAAGGATTTGAAAAACAACCTACATTTGATGCAAAAGATTCTAAAATCGAAGTTAAAGAAGACAGTGATTCTTATGTATTCGAAACAGAAAAAACTTCTTTGAATTATAAGAATGACGGTGAAAAATCTGAAAATAAAGACAATAAAGAAGAAAAAACAGAATCAAACGATAGCTCAAACGAAAAGAAAGATGAGAAAAAATCTGATAAAAAATCAAATAAAGGATTAATAATAGGAGCAATTGTAGTAATTGCAGCACTAGTAGCATTTTTCAAAAAGAAAAAATAAGATGAAAAATCAGGGGTAATATAATATCCCCTGATTTTTTTAATTATTTATAAATTCTAGTCTTTTTCCATAAATTTTTTGTTTCAAATTTTTACTTTGTAATTTTTCTATAGTTTTTATTAACATCAAAATTAAATCACTTATTTTCTGGATATTTACTAACAATTACTTGGCAAGATTTCATTGCTTCAAGGGCAGTTTGATGATTTTTTTCATTTGTGCCATTGCACAAATTTTCATATACTTTAACTTCCGTATCCAAAAGTGCATTTTTTATTAAAATTGCATTTGATAATACACAAATATCAGTACAAATTCCTGTCATATAGATATTTTCTATTTTTTCTTTTTCATTTAATTTTTTTAAATATTCTACAAGTTCATAAGAGCCGAATGATGGTTTATCAATTATTTTATTATTTTTTGTATCAATTCTAATCTCCCAACCTTTAGTATTTTTTATACAATGGCTCACCGGTAGATGTGATCCCTCAAGTGTTTGTAAATAATTTTCATCATGGCTATCTCTTGTAAAAATTACTTCTCCATCAAAATTTTCTATTAATTTTTCTATAGGTTCTACTATTTTTTCATTACCTTCATTTCCTAGACTTCCATTAATAAAGTCATTTTGTAAATCAATCACTAATAATACGTCCATATTTTCTCCTTTTAAGTATTTTTATTAGTATATATCATATAT
>URRX01000155.1 GCA_900550345.1 uncultured Anaerococcus sp.
TTAGAGATAGAATTTATAATTCAAAACTAGAAATTTACGGCAATAATGTATATTTATTTGATACTACAGATGATAAACATTGGATTAGTGGAAATAACGGAAGGGTTGTAATTGAAACAAATAGCGAAAATTTATATAAAGCTTATTCTAAATTAGAAAAAGAATCAAAAATATTGATGCAACCTCAAAGAATTAATAAGAAATTATTTACTACATTGATTGATAAATATAATGTATTTTGGCAAATTATTGCTACAGTTTAAAAAAAAGATTCTTGCAATTTAACGGCAAGAATCTTTTTTTTCTTTTTTTCTTTTTTCTCTTAATTTTTTAAAAAAACTTTGTAAAATTTCCAAACTTTCATCTTTCATTAAACCAAATTCTGCATCCAAAAAATGAAGTTGACTTCTATCTCCTGTTATATTTGTATTTGATCCACAAGCTCCTCTTTTTACATCAGCAAGAGCTATCACAAGTCTATCAATTCTTGAGTTTATTATTGCACCAGCACACATAGAGCAAGGCTCCATCGTTACATACATTGTGCAATTTTCAAGTCTAAAATCTCCAACAAATTCGCTTGCTTTCTCTATGGCTAGAATTTCTGCATGTTTTAATGCAGATTTTCCTTTGTAGGTATAATTGTGACTTCTGGCAATTATTTTTTCATTTTTTACAATCACACAACCAATCGGAACTTCATCTTCAAGCCTTGCAAGTTTTGCTTCATTCATTGCCTCGTTCATATAAAAATAATCATCCATAAAAATCCTCTCATTAAAAAATTTACAAACAAAAAGACTATTGCTAAATAATTTTGCAATAGCCTAAAATTTTGGCGTCCTGAAGAGGATTCGAACCTCCGACACCCGCCTTAGGAGGGCGGTGCTCTATCCAGCTGAGCTACCAGGACTTACTTTTTTATTATAGCAGAAAGAATAGAGAATGTAAATATTTTCTATTCTTTCATTTTTTATCTAGCAATAATACATTCAACTAAAAAATTACAAGCATCAGAAATTGTTCTTTTTATTCTAGTAAAATTAGAAGCTTTTTCTTGATCTTTTTTACTTACCAAATTTATTTCATAGGACTTGTCTTTATATGAAATATATTCTTTTCCAAGATTGTCACCTTTTTTTATTGGTCCTTTTATATCTTTATTAATTTGTATTTTTACATTTGGCATTGATTTTTCTTTTATAATAAATCCAATATTTTGATCAGGATACAATTCTACATATCCTTCTTTTACCGAATTAATTTTCACAGAATCACTAGGAATTTTCTTGTCTGCTATTTTTTTATAATTAAAATATCTTGAAACATAATAAATTAAGTCTGTCATAGCAGCATCTCTTGTAGGATGATCATCTGCTCCCATAACTATACCGATTGCCCTATATTCGTTTTTAGGATCAAATTTTCCCATATCAATTGTTGTAGTCAAACAAGATCCAGCCTCATTTGTTGTTCCTGTCTTTAATCCATCAACACCTTTTATTTCATTTTTTAAAGGAATTGTAGATTTCTTGTGAATATTTTTTTTATTATCATCAATTCCACCCATATTTGAATATTCTAAAACATCTGGATATTTTTTTAAAATATATCTTGTTAATTCAAATAAATCTTTGGCTGATGATGAGTTTTGATTATCATCTTCTGTATTTACTCCAGAAGCATTGTAATATTTTTGACTTTGTAAATTTAATTCTCGTGCCTTTTGGTTCATTTCTTTTGCAAATTCATCTTCGCTTCCAGAAATTTTACTAGCTAAAAGATTAGCACAGTCATTTCCACTTACAACTATTAATCCAGTAATTAATTCTTTTATGGTATATTCTTCACCTTTTTTAATTCCCAAAGAAGAATATTCAGGTCCTGTCAAATCTTCAGCTTCTTTTGTTCCTTTAACTTTGCTTTCATAGGAAATTTTTCCACTATCAATAGCTTCTCTTGTAAGTAAAAATGTCATAAGTTTACTCATAGAAGCAATTGGATAAGTTTTGTCAGCATTTTTTTGATAAAAAATATCTCCACTTTCTTGATTTCCTATTAAGTAAGATTTTACATTTGCATCTACACCAACTACATTATCTCCTTCTTTTGCTATAGATTCATCTGCAAAAGATTTTAATGGAGAAAATAAAAATAAAAATGCCAGCAAAAATGCACAAAATTTATACTTTTTTTTCATCTATCCCCCTAAACTTCCAAAGATTCCATTTTTTTATAATTTTTTCTCAAAAGTTTTAATGTATAAACATCATCTCTTTTTGGATAAGAAAAATCTAATTTTTCTGCAAAATCCATACCTATTTTTCTATACAAATGACAAGCTTTGAATATAGAATTATAAACATCCGCAACATCTCTTGAACCAAAAGTCAAAATCAAATCATCTTTAATATCAGCTTCCAAAGTATGAATCAAATTTTCACCAAATTCTCCGGCATCTTTGGTCTTATTAAATTTATCAATTACATACCAGTTTAGAAGTTTAAAAAGTTCATCTCTCATAGCTTGCATTTTAAAACCTGCACTTACTATATCTCTTGACATTAAATAAAAAGATACATCCAAGGCTAAAGAGAAGAAATTCTTACTAGATTCATCAAATTCAAATTTTCTAGGAAGCTTATATACAACATTATTTTCACTAATTTCTTCTTTTAAGTTGATTTCATCACAAATAAATTCAATATTTCCAGGGCAAAGTTTTATAAAATCTCCTGCCAAATCATCAGAAATAATATTTAAAGAAATTTTGGTAGAATCATTTGTATAAATTTCAAACTTAGTAAATTGTTGATTTTTTTTATCGTGTTTAAAAAAATCTTTTCTCTTATTTACTATAGCATAATCATCAAAAATATTTTCCAATTCATCTTTTATTTTTGAAATAATA
>URRX01000156.1 GCA_900550345.1 uncultured Anaerococcus sp.
AATTACCTTTTGATTCTATTGATAGGATAATTAGAAAAACAGAAGAAATAACAAAAGGATTTAAAAATAACGTAAATTATGATATGGCAATCGACAATTTCGTTTTTTTTATATATAGAGAGGGGAAGAATATTGAAAGTAGTGGGAGTAAGCTTTAAAAAAGCAGGAAAAATATATTATTTTGATCCATTAGATTTTGAATTAAATATGGATGACAAGGTGATAGTAAATTCAAATTCATGTCTTGAAATAGGAAATGTTAAAACGCCTATAAAAGAAATAAGTGAAGATGAATTTGACCATGAACTTAGTCCTATAATTAGAAAAGCTGATCAAAATGATTTACTTGAAGATGAAAAAAATAAAATAGATGCTAAAGAGGCTGTAGAAATATGTCAAGAAAAAGCAGATAAATTAGGACTTAATCTTCATGCAATAGAAGCTGAATTTACTTTCGATAGAAAAAAATTGATGATATATTTTTCTTCAAATAATAGAGTTGATTTTAGAAAACTTGTAAAAGAGTTAGCTTCTATATATAGAAATAGAATCGAACTTAGACAAATTGGAGTTAGAGATCATGCAAAATTGGTTTCAAGCGTAGGTTTGTGTGGTCAAAAATGTTGTTGTGCTAGATTTTTGAATGATTTTAAACCTTTATCTATAAAAATGGCAAAAGAACAAGATATTACACTCGATCCAAATAAAATTTCTGGATTATGTGGAAGATTAATGTGCTGTTTATCATATGAAAATGATAATTACAAAATTGCCAAAAAAGCTATGCCAAAAATCGGCGAAAAAGTTAAAACTGAAGATGGAATTGGCGTAGTTGTTGAAAATAATTATGTAAAAGAAAAATGCAAAATAAGAGTAAAAATCGAAGAGGACGATACAGAAATAGAAAAGTCATATTGTCCAAAAGAAATTAGGCAAATAAATAGATAAAAAGAATTTATTGATAATAGAAAATTGATATTTAATATCATTTGACATTAACTAATTTAACTACTATAATAATAATATAACAAATTAGGAGGTAATATTATGGCTTATAGAATAGATGAAAATACATGTATATCATGTGGATCATGTGAAGGTGAATGTCCAGTTCAAGCAATTGAACAAGGAGACGCATCATATGTAATCGACGAAGATGCTTGCATCGATTGTGGATCATGTGCAGCTGTTTGCCCAGTAGAAGCAATCTCACCAGCAGAATAAAAAATATACATATAAAAACTAGGACCCAATATTTTGGGTCTTTTCTTTTGCTTAAATTTATATTAAATATAGAAAATTTTTTATAAATTTTAATTGACAAGATATATTTTTTTTGCTAATATATCTCTTGATGTATAGGAGGAGGCATTATGAAAAATTCTAAAAAAATATATCATGTAGAAGATAGGTTACCATTTAAATTGTTGTTACCACTTTCAGTCCAACATACATTTGCAATGTTTGGAGCAAGCGTATTAGTTCCTATTTTATTTAAAATAAATCCAGGAATTGTACTTTTTATGAACGGTATAGGAACATTATTATTTATATTAATTACTAAAAAGAAAGCACCTGCTTATTTGGGATCATCATTTGCATTTTTAGCACCAGGAACAGCTATTATTGCAAGTCAAGGATTTCAATATGCTCAAGGTGCTTTTATTGTGGTCGGACTTTTAGGATGTTTGTTGGCATTTATAATCTATAAATTTGGCATAGGATGGATTGATGTAGTCTTACCACCTGCTGCAATGGGAGCAGTAGTAGCTTTGATTGGTTTTGAGCTTGCTGGAAATACGGTAACAGGCGGATCAATCGGAGCAAATTTAATGACAGATTCTGCAAATTACAAAGATTTCATTGTATTTGCCATAACACTGTTTACAGCAATCATTGGATCTGTTGCATTTAAAGGATTCTTTTCAACAATTCCAATTCTTATAGCTATAGTAGTTGGATACATTAGTGCAATATTTTTTGATATGGTTGATTTTACACCGGTTTTACAAGCTAAATTATTCACTCTACCAAACTTTTCAACACCAAAATTTTCAGTAGAGGCAATACTTTCAATGCTTCCAGTAATACTAGTAATAACAAGCGAACATATTTCTCACCAAGTAGTAACAAGTAACATTATAGGAAGAAACTTATTAGAAGAACCAGGACTTCATAGGTCAATATTTGCAGATAACTTCTCATCAGCTCTTTCAGGACTAGTTGGAGGAGTACCAACAACAACATACGGAGAAAATATCGGAGTAATGGCAATAACTGGAGTTTATTCAGTACAAGTAATAGGAATGGCAGCGGTAATTTCAATAATAATGGCATTTTTTGGACCACTTGCAGCATTGATTCAAACAATTCCTGGAAATGTAATAGGTGGAGTTACATTTTTACTATATGGAATGATAGGAACAAGTGGAATAAGATTGTTAGTCGATCAAAAAGTGGATTACTCAAAATCAATAAACTTAGTTTTAACATCTGTAATATTTATAGCTGGACTTTCTGGATTATCAATAAAATTTGGATCAATTCAGTTACAAGGAATGGTTCTAGCATCAGTAGTAGCAGTACTATTATCAGCGTTTATGACCTTATTAAAAAAATTAAATTTAATAAATCAATAGATTTAAAATCAAGCTGTAAATTTATGGCTTGATTTTTTAATTGAGAAAATTTATAAACATAATATTAATTTGAAAGGAAAATAAAATAATATGAAAAAAATGCCAGAGTTTTTAAAATACCCAAAGTTGTATATAGAAAATAAAGATTTTAAAAATGAAATTGGTAACCTAGATAAGAAATATACTATAAAAGAAGATGCCCCTGATTTTATAAAAAAAAGCTACAAAGAATAT
>URRX01000157.1 GCA_900550345.1 uncultured Anaerococcus sp.
AACTTGGCATTGATCAATTGAAATATTTATATAATGCTAAAAATGTATATTTGGTAGATCCAGATCAATTTTTTGAAATAAGAATAAAAAATGAAAATATAAAAATAAAAACTTTTGGTTCTACTGACGAAGGTATATCAATTCTTTTAAATATTTCTGGAATAAATATTTTTCATGCTGGAGATTTAAATTATTGGGCTTGGCCAGATTATGATGACAAAAACCTAAAAAAAGAGTATTATGCATTTATCGACCAAATAGAAAAAATTAAAAATAATAATATAGATATTGCATTTTTCCCTGTTGATTATAGGTTGGAAAATAATTATTATAAGGGACCAAAAATTTTTGCAGATACTGTAAAGCCTCAATTAATGTTTCCAATTCACAGTGGAGATCATGAAAAAATTAGCCAAAAGTTTAAAAGAGAAGTTGAATTAAAAGATACTGTATTTAGACCGATAATAGATTCAGGTCAAAAAATTATTGTAGATATAAAGGATTAAATAAGATGGAAAAAATAGCTGTATTAGTAGATTCTGGATCGGATATAGATCTAGAAAAATCAAAAGAGTTTGGCATATATTTAATGCCGTTTTATGTGAATTTAGACGGAGAATTTTACAAAGAACAGGAAGAATTAAAGCCTGAAAAATTTTATAATTGGATAAAAAAGAACGAAAAATTACCAAAAACATCAATACCATCACCTGGAGAATTAAAAGAAAAATTTGATCAAATTAAAAATGATGGATTTGAAAAATTATTAATAATTACTATTTCAAAAAATTTCACAGGTTTTTATAATTTATGTTCTCAAATTGAATATAATGATTTGGAAATTGAAGTTATAGACTCACAATCTGTAGCTTTAACTACTGGACTTCTTGCAATTTATGCTAAAGATTTAATAAAAAAAGGATACGAATTTAAAGAAATTGTTGAAATGGTAGAAGATAAGAAAAAAGAATCTAAAATATTTTTTACTCTGGATACTTTTAAATATATAATAGCTGGAGGTAGAGTTCCAAAAGCTTTTGGAAAAGTTGGAGAACTTTTAAATATAAAACCAATTGTTGTATGTGATCCTCTTGATGGAAAATATCATATAGTAAAAACTTGTAGGGGAGAGAAAAAAGTTATAAAAGAAATGGAAAAACTTGCAAGTGAATATCTAGGAAAACTTGATAAATATTATATGATAATATCCAATGCTGGATATAAAAAAGGATCAGAAATATTAGAAGATAAACTAAAAGAATTTAAAGATAAATCAACTTTATTTTTAACATCTCAAATTGCTCCAAGTTTAGGATCAAATACAGGTCCAGGATTATTTGGATTTGGATTTTTACCAATTGATTAAAACAAAAATGCGAGGAAATAAAATCCTCGCATTTTTTATTTGAAAAATTATTTAATTTCTAAAGAATTTTCCCAAAGTCCATGAATATTGCAATAGCTTAGTGCAAATAATGTACCTTTTTTATCTGATTTAAATTCACCAACAGCTTTTGGAGTTGTATAAAGTTCACTTTCACCATGAGCTGAGAAATTATAATTTGCTATTTCTACTGGTAATTTTTCACCTTCTGGAATAAAGAAAACTTTAATCCAAGAAATATGATGTTCTAATGTATTTGGATGAGCGATTTCTTTTCCTACAAAAGCAGAAACTTCATATTTTCCTTCGCCAAGTTCTTTATATTCTAATTCTGGTACGTGTTTTTCATTTTTCCAATCGCCTGATTGAACTGTTTGTGTTAATAACATAAAATCCTCCTAAATTTTTATCTACATTAAAATGATACCCATAGTAGATTAAAAATAACAAAATAAATTTAAGTTTTTTAAAAGTACTTAATTTGATATAATATAACTGTTATGGAAAAAATAATTATTACCACAAGCTTTGGTCTAGAAAGCTTAATAAAAAGACAATTATTAGAAGAAGGATATAAAGATTTTAAAGTCTTAAACGGAAAAATAATTTTAAATGGAAATTTAGATGATATTGGATACTTAAATTTAAATTTAAGAGAAGCTGATAGGGTATTTTTGGAAATTTCCTCATTTGAAGCAAAATCATTTGAGCAATTATTTGAAAATATAAATAAAATAGACTGGTTTGACTATTTAAATATTGATGATAACTTTATTGTAAATGCAAGAACTTACAAATCCAAACTATTTTCACTACCTTCAATCCAATCGATAAGTGAAAAAGCAATTATCAATTCTTTAAAAAGAAAATATAAAATCTCCACATTTAAAAAAACTGGAACTAGAGTAAAAATTGAAGTAATGATTGAAAAAAATATTGTATCACTTTGTCTTGATACATCTGGAGATGGCCTTCATAAAAGAGGATATAGAGAAGGTAGCGTAAAAGCTCCAATAAGAGAAAATTTGGCAGCAGCCTTGATTGATTTATCTTTTTATAAAGACGATAGATTTTTATTTGATGGATTTTGTGGATCTGGGACTATATTAATAGAGGCAGCAAGAAAAGAAAGAAATATAGCTCCAGGTCTTGATAGGGATTTTGATTTTACATCTTTTAAGTTTTTTGATAAAAAAAGATTTGAAAAAATAAAAAAAGAATCTTACCAAAAAATAGATTATGATAAAAAAATAAATATTTTAGGATCGGATATATCAAAAAATGCAATTAATCTTGCAAAAAATAATGCATTAAATGCTGGTGTTTATGAAGACATTACTTTTTTAAACAAAGATTTTAGGGAAATAAATCTAAAAGATAATTTTGGAATATTTATATCAAATCCACCATACGGTGAAAGATTGTCAAAATTTGATAAGGAAAAAATATCAGAAATGATTGATAATAAATTTAAAAATCTAAATAC
>URRX01000158.1 GCA_900550345.1 uncultured Anaerococcus sp.
ATTACATTCCGCTTAAAAGATTATTAAATTATTCCGTGTTTACGGGTTCAGGTCAATTTGGGTTTGTTTTTTTATTGCACAAAAAAATAGCTAGATTGCTCTAGCTATTCGTGATTTTAAAGATTTTATTTTTTTATACTAATTTTTTTGCAGCTTCAAGTGCAGCTTTATAATCAGGCAATTCTGTATTTTGTTCTAGATATTCAACATGAGCTAATTTATTTTCTTTATCTACAACAAAAACAGCTCTATTTTGTAATTTTAATTCTTTAATTAAAGTTGCATATTTTTCAGCAAAATCTAGGAAATTATAATCAGATACTGTTTTTACTTGATCTATACCTTTTGCTGAACAAAATCTTGATTGAGCAAATGGTAAGTCATTTGATATAGTAATTATTGATACATCAGGGCTAATATCTGCTGCAGCCTTATTAAATTTTGTAGTTTGAATTTCACATACTGATGTGTCTAGTGAAGGAACTACTGATAATATTTTTATTTTTCCTTCTTCTTCTTTGTAAAAATTATATTCTGATAAATCATTATTTATTGCTTTAAAATCTGGGGCTGTGTCACCAACTTTAAGTTCTTCGCCAATTACTGTGATTTCTTCTTCACCGAATTTTTTCTTTCTTTCTGTCATTTATACCTCCTAAATGAAAATTCTTTCTATATTTATATACCCAATTTTTATATTTTATTTATTTTTTTCAAATTACAATATTAACATTGTCAAATCATTTGAAATAAGGTATAATTAATCAGTATGAAATGTTAGATTATATAAGGAGGAGACAATGGCAGATATAGTTTTAAAATCAGAAAAAAGAGAAGCTGTCGGAAAAAATAAAGTTAATAAACTTAGACAACAAGCTATTGTACCAGGTGTTGTATATGGTAAAGATAAAGAAAATATAAATGTACAATTTACTTCAAGAGATTTTGAAAAAGTATTATCTCAAGCAGGTACAACTACAATTATTAACTTAGATTTAGATGGTGAAAAATTACCAGTACTTATTAAAGATTATCAAATGCATCCATTTAAATCACAATTTTTCCATGTAGATTTCCAAGCAATCAATGCAAAAGAAGCTATTAGAGTTACAGTTCCAGTTTACTTAAATGGAAGAGATGACATTAGGGTTGAACCTTCAGTATTAGTTCAAAATATTGATTCAGTAGATGTTGAATGTTTACCAATGTATATTCCACAATATGCTGAAGTTGTAGTAAATGATATGCAAATAGGAGATTCTTTCACAGTAGCAGATTTAGACATTGCTAAAGATGACAATATTACAATCTTACTTGAAGATGATGAAGTTGTATGTTCACTTCAAGAACCTCAAGAAGAAGTTGTTGCTGATGATGAAGAATCTGAAGATGCTTCTGAAGTTCCTACAGTTGATGAAACTGAAGAAAAATCAGACGAAGAATAAGTCTAAGAAACAAAGGCCGTTATGGTCTTTTTTTTTTATAAATTTTTAAATTTATCAAATTTTTATCTTTTTACAATTTATTGTATAATAAAGACATGAATGGATTATTAATTGTATTTGAAGGGCCAGATGGTTCTGGAAAAACTACCGTATTGGAAAAGGTATATAATAAACTTTCAAATGAAGGTTATGATATTTATAAGTTTAGAGAGCCAGGTGGAACTGAAATTTCAGAAAAAATTAGAGAAATTATTTTAGATAATGACAATATAAAAATGTCTGATAGGTGTGAAGCTTTACTTTATGCTGCAAGCAGAGCCCAATTAATTGAAGAAAAATTAAGACCACTTTTGGAAAAGGGATCTATTATTTTGTGTGATAGGTTTGTTTTAAGCTCAATGCTTTATCAAGGTATTGGAAGAGGACTTGGTGTTGATGAAGTTAAAAGAATAAATGATTTTGCAATTGGTGAAATCAATGCAGATTTAACTTTATTTTTAAATATTGACTATAAAACTGCTATTGATAGAAAAAGGAAAAATTTTGTTTCTGACCGATTGGAAAATGAAGATGATTCTTTTCACAAAAAAACTTATGAGGGCTATATAGAATTATCTAAAAGATTTAAGGATGAAATTATTTCGATTGATGCTAATAAAAGCTTAGATGAAGTCGTGGATAATTGTTTAGATACAATAAAAAAATATATAAAGGAGAAAAAATGAAACTTTTAATTGCTATTGTTCAAGATGCAGATGCAAACTTTTTGATGGATTCTCTAACAGAAAAAAGATACAGAGTAACTAAACTTGCTACAACAGGTGGATTTTTGAGAGAAGGAAATACAACCTTATTAATTGGTATAGAAGAAGAAAACCTAGAAGAAGTTAAGAAAATTATTGAAGATAATTGCAAAAAAAGAACAACTCAATCATCCGTTATAAATCCAACTGCAGACTCACCACTTCTTGCTACAAGTGCACCAGTTGATGTAAATGTAGGAGGAGCTACTGTATTTATTTTGGATGTTGACCAATATATAAGAATTTAATATGGAGATTTTAGAAAATCAAATAAAAAATAAAAGACTATCCAATGCCTATATCTTTGAGTCAAAAAATTCAACTTACAATATGGATAGGGCATTGGAATTTTCTAAAAAAGTCTTTGAATCTTATGGATTAGATACAAGACTATCAGAAAGTTCTGATTTTGAAATTATTAAAAAAGATGAGAAAGAAAAGAATATTAGTATAAAATCAGTTAGACTTATGATAAATGATATGTATCTAAGACCTAGTAATGGGATAATTAAGATTTATGTAATTGATCAAAGTGAAAATCTAAGCACAGAGGCATCAAATGCACTTTTAAAAAGCATAGAAGAGGCTAAAGATTATATTATAATAATTTTCAC
>URRX01000159.1 GCA_900550345.1 uncultured Anaerococcus sp.
GAATTTTTAGCCTAAATTTATCAATAGAAAAATTATCCCAACTATCAACGTTGGAAATTTCTATGGCTTTTTTTAACATTTCCATATCAGAATTAAAATTAGACCTTAGAAAATAATAATTTTCGTCCATATATGATAAAACTATACCATCAAAATCATTAAATTCTTCAATAAATCTTAATTTTTCTACATCATAAAATTCGTAAACTTTAATTTCAAGTTTATCTAAATTTTTACGATTTATGGGATTGAATTTCAAATCAAAAAATCCTGCATTTACAGATTCAAAAATTATATCAAGTCCCAAATTTTCTTTTGATGGATAGATAGAACCTGATATTCCTTTTAACCTCTCATCAATCTTAATTTCAACTCTTATTCCATTGGATTTTTCTTTAAATTTTTTGTCAAAATCTTTTAAGTAGGTTCTGTTTTCTAAATAATATTTTATAGATTCTTTTGCTAATTTTACATAATCATCCATCATAATAAGCTCTCTATATCTTTTTCAATTTTTTCAGGCTTTGTTGTTGGTGCAAATCTTTTTACAACATTTCCATCCCTATCTATCAAAAATTTTGTAAAATTCCATTTAATTTTTCCACCGAGTATTCCTCCTTCTTCTTTCTTCAAAAATGTATAAAGAGGATCTTCATTTTCCCCATTCACATCAATTTTTTGAAACCTATCAAATTTTGTTCCAAAATTTAATGAACAGAAAGAATCAATTTCTTGGTCATTTTCTGGAGCTTGACTCGCGAATTGATTGCAAGGAAAGTCTAAAATTTCAAAACCTCTGTCGTAATATTTTTCATAAAGATTCTCTAATCCATCATATTGTGGTGTAAATCCACATTTTGTTGCTGTGTTTACAATTAATAAAACTTTTCCTTTGTATTTTTCAAGCTTTACATCTTCTCCCTTATTATCTTTTACTACAAAATCATATATCATAACTTATTAATTTCTCCTTAAATTTTTCTTTCTATTCATTAATTTACCCAAATTTTAGATAATTTTTACAATAAAGGGTAAATTAATAAATAGAGAATATATTAGTTTATTAATTAACAATTATAAAGGAGAATATAGATGTACGATTATTTAATTATAGGAAATGGAATAGCTGGTCTCAAGGCTGCTGAAAGCATTAGAAAAAAAGATGATCATGCTTCAATTGTAATTATTTCAAAAGCAGCTGATCATACTTATTGGAGAACAAAATTATCTGAATTAATCTGTAAAGATTTTACAAATGATGATATTTTGGTTAAAAAATTGGACTGGTATGAAAAAAATAATATTGAGGTAAAACTTCAAAATGAAGTAGAAAAACTTGATCTTGAAGGTAAAAAAGCAATCCTAAAAAATGGAGAAGAAATTGAATATGGTAAAGCTCTTATTGCAACTGGATCTCACCCTTTTGTTCCACCAATAAAAAATATTGATTCAAAGGGAGTTTTTGCAATTAGAACTGTTGATGATTTAAATTCTTTCAAAAATCATATCAAGGAAAATAAAAAAGTTATTATAATTGGTGGTGGTCTTCTTGGACTTGAGGCTGCTTTTTCAATAAAAAATGCAGGATGTGATGTTCTTGTAATTGAAACTTTTGATTATATTTTAGGAAAACAACTTGATAATGAACTATCTTTAAAACTTGAAAAAGAATTAAATAATGCTGGAATCGAAACTTCAACTGGTAAAAACACATCAGAAATTTTAGAAAAAGATGGAAAAGTTTGTGGAATAAAACTTGAAGATGGAGAAGAAATTGAAGCTGGAACTATTTTAGTTCAAACAGGTGTAAGAAATGACCTTGATGTTGCAATTAATTCAGGACTTAAAACAGAACGTGGAATAATTGTAGATGAAACTTTAAAAACAAGTGATGAAAATGTCTATGCAGCAGGAGACTGTATGCAATTAGGACAAGCTACAATCGGTCTTTGGACAGCATCAATGGAAATGGGGCAAATTGCAGGAAGCAATATGACAGGTGATGATAAAACTTATCAAACACCAAAGCCATTCTCATCTCTTCTTCTTGGAGATATAAAACTATTTTCAGCAGGATTTAATTCAGGTGAAGGAATAGAAGAAGTTAAAAAAGAAGACGGAGAAAAAGTTTATAAATTATTCAAAAAAGACGGAAAATATGTAGGAGGCATCCTATATAAAGATATCAAATTCCAAAACGATGTTAAAAAAATAGTATTTGAAGGCGAAGATCCAAAAAATACAAAACTTGGAAAAGAAATTTTTGGGATGTAAGAAAAAAGCTCTTGGCTAAACCAAGAGCTTTTATTAATTTTCTATAATGTCAATAGGACTTGCTTCATATACAAAAATCATTGAATCAAAAATTTCTTTTGGAGACTTTTCTATTCTATATGAGTATGGGACAAATTTCATTACCCAAGTGTAACCTTCGCCTAATGATCCCATTTTTATTTTTGAATCTAGGAGATTTTTGCTATCTCCATCTTTTACTTTTGAAAAATCTAAATAATAAGAATTGTTATAATTTTTTGCCTGGTAGGCAAAAGGATCTGCTGATATAAATTTTTGTATTGTTCTTTGATTTTTTTGCATAGTTTTTATATTTACCTTTGTTTTATAAAAATCTGTTCCTATTGTGAAATATGATTTTTCATATTTTTCACCTAAATTTTCTCCCATATTTTTATACATCAATTCTTTTTTTCCAATATGACCGTTGTGTCCTGCTATCATTATTCTTGAATTTTTTTCATAATCTTTTATCCAAGAAACATTTTCTGCCATTTTTTTATCTCTATATTCACTTGATTTTACATAATCATCAACCATTCTATAATATGGAAAA
>URRX01000160.1 GCA_900550345.1 uncultured Anaerococcus sp.
AGATTTCCAACTGGGAACTCTATGTGATTTATGAAATTTTGTCTTCTCGGTGAGGAGGGATGGGAAAGAGCTTGGACAATGATCAGAAAAAACAAGACCGATTTTGAAAATAATCATCAAAATCGGTCTTGTTTTCTTTTTGGAGAAAGCGCTATTGTCACACTCTTTTTTAACTTCGATATTTTAGAAAAAATGAACTCAAATTATTAATCTTTTAATATAGTACATTTTAGTTATTTCTAATTATCATATTTAAAACAAAGTAATATTTTTCTCATCACGTTCTATTTTTATTAGTAAAGATTTCACCAATTGAGTGTCTTCTAAATACTTTTTATGATTATCTATAACTAATTCCTTTAAAAGGTTAAATCTGATAGTCCTATTTGATAGTTTATTAACTCCCTCTGAGGAGGCTAGTTTATACCTTCTAAAATAATCAAGCAATTCTTGTTGCGCTTCATTTAAATTCATTTCTTCCACATTTTCATTTTTAAATTTTATATATATTTTTACAAATGCATATATTCTTTCTTTTATTTCGATATTTAAAGTAATGTTTTTTCTGATCAAATAGAATATCAAAGAAAATACTGTATAATTTTGCGTTTTTTTCTAAAAAAACTTCCATACTCTTTTTTAGGCATCGTGTCTAATATATCTAAAAAATAATTAATAGCCATCTCTATTAATTTTTTATCATCCTCTAGTTCTGGATATACTTCTTTGTATTTTTCATAGGCTTCATTGATAGGCTTATTAATATTTGCTTGATCTACAATCCCTCTCTTAGCTAATATTATAATATTAGCACAATACGTTACATCTCCCATTCTCTTTATATCTGTAGCATTAAATATCCCTACAATATCCCAGAAATTATTGTTTGAGAGTTCTGTAGCAAATTCATGAAACTTCCCTTTATTAGAGTGTCTCTTTTCTTGTGCATTCAACGTATATTCTGTTAAGTTTAAACGATTAAACATATTTATTACGTCTTGTTCTTGTGCACTTTTATCTATTTCAATTACAGAAATCTTATAATTCCAAATTTTAGTTTTATCCTCATCTTCTAACTCTGAAAAATATTTATTATCATATTTCACCTTAGATCTTTCATCTAATAAAAAACAACTTTGCAATTTTAAACGTCCAGATACAAAATCTGAGATTGCTGTTATCCTTTGTTGACCATCAACAATATGAACTTTTGATTCTCCAGTATCAGGAACAATATCACTTTGCCAAAAATAAACTGACGGAACTACATAATTTAATAATATAGTTTCTATCAATCTTATCTTGTCGCTATTCGTCCATATCTTTCGTCTTTGATACGAATGATCTACTATTAGTTCATCTTTTCTTAGTAATTGATTTATCTCTGAAATCGTTTTTGTGTTTTCATCAAATTTAAATCCCATGGTAGTCTCCTTTACACTTTATAATTCCATCCATAGTATATCTTTTAAGATCGTCCCAAGAATAATAGAATCTATAATTAACAGGCTCCACAACTCCAAACTCATCTCTTAAAGCAATTGTACACTTATCCATTTTATCTATTACATCAGCTTGTAGTGAAATTTGTTCATTAATATTTTTATCATTTATAAAACCTCTAAATACATTAGAACTTAGTTGATTATAATTATTTACATAAGTTTTATACTTCAATAACTTTAAATCATCCCATAATTTATTAAAAATATTAGTAGAAACAATGGCTATATCTATATCAGATTGTCGTCTATTATTAATGTCTCCACGACAAAAAGATTGTAGTTTTTTGTAAGGCGACAAACTAAAACCTATTTTAGCACTCCCAACTATCAAAAATTTTTCTTCACTAACCTTAAAATGCTCATTCATAATAGAAGATATTATTTTACTATAATAATCAATTTCTTTATTGTTAAAATACCAAATTTCTTGTGTATGAAAATACGTGTTAAAAAATTGTTCTACGTCCATACCATAAAGGTCGTCTAAAATCTCTTCTTTACATTTTCCACAATAATTCATTATACATTTCCTCTTAAAACAGCATTTAATTTTTTGGCTATCTCTAATGACATCAGATATGGAACAGCATTCCCAACAACTTTAAATTTATCTGTTAATGTAGCATTATCAGGAAGTATGAACCTTTTTGGTGCAGATTGTATTGCCAATACTTCCGCAACGCTAAGTCTTCTTTTTTTATACGGATGTAAATGTACTTCGTTATTCCCATAAGCTGCCGTTGGGGAATATCTCCATCGGTGTAATCGTTTAAAAGATTTTTTTGCTATATCTCCTTCTGCTATAGTCTCAAATTTGATTAAAGAACGGGGCTTAAAAAAATCGTTCGAGTTTCTGTGACTATATACATCATTCTTGTCAAACCAATATTGTACGGCTAAATCTTCTTTAATTTTTTTGGGTTTTTCTCTAAAACAATTCTCTTGAAATGAATCTGAATCTGGCCAATCAAAATCATTTTTCAGATTTATTTTTGTGTGCATACTCAAAAATAAATCTGAAATATCTATACCTTTTTTTTTCGCAAACTCTTTGTCCACCCCTATAATAAAAAAACGCTCCCTATCTTGTGGAACACCAAATTCAAGTGCATTTAAAATATCAAATGTTACTATATAATTTGCTTCTTCCATTTCTTTGATTTTAGAACTAATATACTCCTTATTTTTTTTGTATTCCATATTCCTTTAACATTTTCAAATAAAAAAAAGTTTGGACGATACTCTTTAATCAAACGCGAATTGTAAAATTAAGTTAGAAAAATAAAAAGGCATTTATGGTACACTC
>URRX01000161.1 GCA_900550345.1 uncultured Anaerococcus sp.
GATACAAAAATTAATGGATATGAAAAATTTATAAAAGAAAATAATTTAAAATCTATTATTATAGAAGCTGATGGAAAAAATAGTGATGATGGGTATAATATAGGAGAAGAGGTTATATCTCAAGCTAAAAGCGAAAATATAAGTGCTATAAGCTTTTATAATGATCAAACTGCAGTAGGATTTATATCTTATTGCTTAGATAATGGTATAAAAATACCAGATGATTATTCAGTTGTTGGATTTGGTGATTTTGAAATATCAAGAGTATATAGGCCAAAACTAACTACAGTTTCTATCCCTAACTATGATATAGGAGCTATTGGAATTAGAGCATTAATCAAAAGAATTAGAGGAGAAGAGGATATCCTCGAGAACAATTGGATTCTAGATGCTCAGTTAATAGAAAGAGATAGTACAAAAAAGCATTAGTTGAATGTAACTTATTTAAATGTTAAAATAATAGTATAATAATTTAGGAGGCAATTATGGCAGAAAGAAAAATTGTTGTTACTAACGAAACAGGTCTACATGCAAGACCAGCTGCATCATTAGTTCAATTCGTTAAAAATTATCCTGGTGATGTAAAATTAGTTAAAGATGGCAAAGAAGCTAACGCTAAGAGCATATTTAATGTAATGAGTCTTGGAATTTCAAAAGGTACTGAAATTGGTATTGTTGTTGAAGGAGAAGACGAAGAAGCATTTGCAGATAAATTAGCTGATTTTATTGATAACTTATCAGAATAATTAATTAAGGGGTACTTCTTGTACCCCTATATTTTTATAATTTAGAAAGGAATTTTGAAAATGTCAGATAAATTAAAAGGTATTATAGCTTCTAATGGAGTAGCTATAGGTAAACTTTTTTTGTTTAATAAAGAAGAATTAGTTATTGATAAATTAAGCATTCAAGATGATGAAAAGGATCTTCATTTAAAAAAAGTAGATGAAGCTATTAATTCTTACTTTAATGATTTAGAGTATAAAGAAAATAATGAAAAAAATGAAGAAGTTTTAAATATAGTTAGAGCTCATAAAGAACTTTTACAAGATCCATATTTCTCAGATACAATTAAAGAAAAAATTCAAAATGAAAATAAAAATGCAGAACTAGCTACTAGTGAAACTGTTGATCAAATGGTTATGGTTATGTCAGCTCTTGATGACGAATACTTAAAGGAAAGAGCTGATGATTATAAAGATATTGGATTTCAAGTTTTATGTAAGATTAAAAATATAGTTCCAAAAGATTTATCAAAATTGGATGAAGAATGTATTGTTATTTCTAAAGAATTAACACCTTCAGATACATCAAATATGGATAAGGAAAAAGTTTTAGCCTTTGCAACAGATCTTGGTGGAAAGACCTCTCATGTATCTATAATTGCTCAAAATTTAGATATTCCAGCTTTAGTTGGAATGCAAGATATTTCAACAAAAATTAATGGAGACGAATTAGCTATAATAGATGGAAACCAAGGTGTACTAATAATAAATCCTTCAGAAGATGAAGTTAAAGAATATCAAGTGAAAATTGAAAAAGAAAATGAAGAAAGACAAAGACTAGAAAAAGTTAAAAATCTTGAAGCAAAAACATTAGATGGAAAAGTTTGTGAAGTTTCTGCTAATATTGGAAATATTGCTGACCTAGAAGTTGCAATAGAGCATGGTTGTGACGGAGTTGGACTATTTAGAACTGAATTTTTATATATGGAAAATGATCACTTCCCTACAGAAGAAGAACAATTTGAAGTTTATAAAAAAGCTACTCAAATGCTGGGAGAAAAGCCTTTAGTAGTTAGAACTTTGGATATTGGTGGAGATAAGGGCCTTGATTATTATGATTTTCCTGAAGAAGAAAATCCATTTTTAGGCTATAGAGCTATAAGATTTTGCTTAGATCATCAAGATATTTTTAAAGATCAATTAAGAGCTTTACTGAGAGCATCAGCTTATGGTAATTTAAAAATAATGCTTCCTTTTGTAATTTCTACAGATGAGATAAAACAAACAAGAATAATCCTTGAAGATTTGAAAAAGGATCTTGATAAAGAAGGAATAGCTTACAATAAGGATATTGATCTTGGAATAATGGTTGAAACATCTGCATCTATAATAATGGCTGATAAACTAATAAAATATTCTGATTTCTTCTCTATTGGAACTAATGATTTAACTCAATATACTCTTGCTTGTGATAGGGGTAATGAAAATATTTCAGATATTTATGATAACTTTAATCCAGCTGTAATTAGATCAATTAAACACGTTATTGATGAAAGTCATAAAGCTGGAAAATGGACAGGAATGTGTGGACAATTTGCGTCTGATACAAAAGCTACAAAATTATTATTGGGGCTTGGATTGGATGAATTTTCAGGATCAGCTTCAAAATTACCTAAAGTTAAAGATATAATAAGAAATTCTAACTTTGAAGATGAAGAAAAATTTGCATTAACAGTTCTTGATTTAGAAGACGTTGAAGAAGTTAAGGAATCTGTTGAAAAACATAATTAATGATTAAAAATATGAATAATGAACCTCTTGATATCATTAAAAGAAGTAAATTTTTTAATGATAAATTCGACAAAATTACTTTAATAGAAGAAATTTCTTCAAATAAATTACGAGTTCAGATTGTAAATAAATCATATGTATTGGGCCTTTACAATATAAATGACTATGAAAATTTAAAAAAAGAAGAACTTATTAATAATTATTTAAAAAGTATAGATTCTCTTGATACATTAGATTTATATGAAATTGGAATTATGCCA
>URRX01000162.1 GCA_900550345.1 uncultured Anaerococcus sp.
AGGAAATTAGATATCTTTTGGATAAAAAAGCAAAAAAATAAGAAGGAATCCTTCTTATTTTTTTAATATATCCAAAGGATCTATTGCTTGTGGACTTATTGATAATTTATTTTTATTATTATAAAAAACAAAAATCGGGAAATTTGTTTTTCCATCTTCTATGTTTTCTACCAAAGTTTCCATAAAAAATTTCAAATCATCTTGCTTTATATCTTTTTGATTTGTATTTTGGTTAAATATCCAAAATGGTGATAGGGGTTTAAATTCTTTTATATCTAAAAGGACTCCTGCATTTTGATTTATATTTGAAAAACTTACACCAAAAGCATAAATCCCATTTTCATGATCTTCTTTTTGGTCTATATTTACATTTTCAGGAACCTCTACCACATCAATTTCCATTACACTTGTAATTTTTCCATTATTTTTTTCAAATTTTTCTAAAATTTTATCCTTATCTAATTGTTTTTTTACTAGATTATAATATTTTTTATCTTTTAACATTTTCACTCCTTTTTTAAGTAAAATTTTAGGGATGAAATTAACTTACATCCCCAATATTTTTTATTTAATTTTCTATTTCTTTTAATTCTAAACTTTCTATAGAATCTTCTTTTGCCTTATCTTCTTCTTTTTCTGGTATTAATAGATTCATCAAAATAGCACAGATTGTTGAAAGTACAACTGGTGATGATCCAATTGCTATTGAAAGTCCTTCTGGCATAAAGGAAACTCCTGCTATTTGTGCACTTGATACAACTGACGTAAATCCAATTCCAAGGGCTATTGATACTCCTACAATAGAAGTATTTCTTGCAGATAGGGGTTGGCTTGTTATCATCCTAATCCCATTCATTGTGATTGCAGCAAAAATTGAAAGGGTTGCTCCTCCCAAAACTGGATATGGGATTGTTGTAAGAATTGATGATAATTTTGGGACAAGTCCTGATACCAAAATTATTAATGAAGCAAGGGTAAATACTTTTTTATTTATAACCTTATTTATTGAAACAATTCCTGCATTTTGTGAAAATGTTGCTGTAGGAAGGCAACCAAGTGCGGCTAAAAATATATTTGCCACACCAAAACCTATAGTACCGCCGCTTAATTCTCTTTTTGAAGGGATCCTATTCATTCCTCCAACAGTTGTTGAAGTCATATCTCCTATTCCCTCTATGGCTGTTACAATAAATATAATTGTTATTGAAAAAATTGCTGATGGTTCAAAGGATATTCCAAAATGAAATGGTTCAACAATAGAAATCCATCCAGCTTGGCTTACTGATGAAAAATCAACCATATTAAAAAACAAGGAAATTATGTATCCAATTATTATTGCAAATAATACATTGGCAAGTTTTATCATTCCCTTTCCAAAATGGGTAAAGCCTAAGGATAAAATTAAAGTAATTCCCCCAACAAGCCAATTTTGCCAAGCTCCCCATCCAGCTACATCCACGCTTCCTGCTCCTCCAATATTTGTAATTGCAATTGGATAAAGTGAAAGACCAATTACAAGAACAACAGTTCCTGACACAAGGGGTGGGAAAAGTGGCATTATGTATTTTAAGCCAAGTCCAAAAAGTACAGCGCAAATTCCTCCAATTACTTGGGCACCAAGAACTATAGCAACAACTTCTTTAGGCCCTCTTGCTCCAAACTGACTTGATAGTGCAATCATAGTTGGAACATAAGAAAATGAAACACCAAAAATCATGGGTAGTTTTGACCCTATTTTTTTTATAGGATAAATCATAAGTAAACTTGTAAGAGCTGATCCTATAAGAGAAATTTGAATCATAATAATTGTGTCTGAAGGATTAAGTCCCGCTGCTCCAGCAAAAATTAAAGTCGGAGTTATACATCCTGCAATCATTGCTATAACATGTTGAAAAGCAAGAGGCAAGGACTCTCTCAAAGTTGCATCTCCATCAAAACTAAAAAGTCCGTTAAGTGATTTGTTTTTTTGCATATTCTTCTCTTTCATATAAAATTTTCGATTAATTTAATCAATTAAAACGCCAATAAAATTAGCTTATAATAATTGATTTAGCAACAAAATACATAATAAGAATATCATATGATGAAAATTATTACAAACTATAAATTTAATTTATATTAATAAAAATAATAATTTAAAAATTATGATTTTTTATATTTTTATTAATCTTTTCTACATCCAAAAAATAAAAAATAATTAAGGAAATTATAGGTATAAAAGCAAGTGAGAATACATAAGAATAATTTATAATTTCTAAAGCTTTTTTTCCTTGTATTAAAATTTCTCCATCAAATTTTCCAATTTTCAATAAAATACCACTTAAAAAAAGACCTATTCCACTTCCTAATTTTATGGCAAAAGTTACAGAAGAATATATTGTTCCAGTAAGTTTTTTTCCAAATTTCAAAAAAGAATAATCATCTACTTCTGCTATCATTGCATTTAAAACTCCTGTTTGAGGAGTAGTTCCCAAAGATTTTAGAAAAATTCCAAGTAAAAGTAGCTTAAAAGATTTAATAATAAGAGAAAAAATCAAAATAAATCCCCCAATTAAAGAAAGCATATGTCCAAAAATTGCAGAATTTCTCATAGAAAATCTTTTAGTAAGTTTTGATATAAAGGGAAGGACGCATATTGTTGGTAGATATGTAAAAATATTTATTGTAATAAGCCTATTCGTATTTTTCAAAATATATTTTGCAAAATAAACCACCATAGTTGATGAAAGAGCAATTGATAGGTAGGTAAAAATATGAAGAAGAAATATTAGG
>URRX01000163.1 GCA_900550345.1 uncultured Anaerococcus sp.
ATTAATTTACAAGCAATAAAATAATTAAAAAAAGAGCTTAGTAAATACTAAGCTCCTTGTAAAAAATTTAAATTGAACCTTCTCTATTCCAAAATCTTTGTTTACTTAAATTTTCTATAAATTTATCAATATCATTATAATCTTTTGAAACCATTACTCCATCTGCTTTTTCTTGTTTTTTATCTAGAATACCAGAAGCATCTCCAATAATCCATAAAGGTTTGTAATGATTGAAAGTTTCATTTACAAATTCATTTACATTTTTACTAAATTCCTTAGATGGTTTTTCAGGTACAACTACTATTAGTGCATCTTCAAGAACTGGATGAATTGTCGCATATCTGTGACTTACCTTTTGTCCATCTTTTGTATTTTTTAAATCAGCTTGAATAATTTCAGCTTTAGCTTTATTCTCTTCTATTTTTTCAACTAAAGATTTAAAATCAAAATCATCATCACTATCAGAATAAATACCTACTTTTAAAGTATCAGCTTTAAATATAGTATTTTCTTGAGAAAATTCAGGCATTCTAACTTTTAAAGCTTCTTTACTTGGTTTAACTCCAACAGGATCGAAACCGCGGTCAGCATCAGGTTTTTCGCATCCTACATTTTCTGCTATCTCTTCTGCCATTTTTTTATCTACATTTGTAAACATATCTACGACATTTTGTCTTATTTCTTCTCTTTTAACTTTAGAAAGTTCAAATGAAAAAGCATTTATAATATGTTCTTGTTCAACTTCACTAATTGATTTATAAAATGCTATGGCTTGGCTAAAATGATCTCTAAAACTATCATCTCTTGCCTTTATAACATCTGCATCTATTTTTTCTTGGTAATGTTCATATCCACCATTTTCTGGACTTTCATAGAAAGGTGATTGGTCATCAATAGATGATTTCATATATGAAACAGGCCCCTTATTTATCATATGTTGATGCCATCCATCTCTTTGGTTGTTGTGAACTTCAGAAATTGGTCTATTGATTGGTATTTGAGCAAAATTTGGTCCACCAAGTCTTAGAAGTTGAGTATCCGTGTAGGAGAAAAGTCTTCCTTGAAGTAGAGGATCATTTGAAAAATCAATTCCTGGAATTACATTTCCTGGATTAAAGGCAACTTGTTCTGTTTCTGCAAAATAATTGTCAACATTTCTATTAAAAATCATTTCTCCAATTTTAATCTTTGGTATATCTTCTTCAGGCCAAACTTTTGTTGGATCTAGAATATCAAAAGTAAAGTCATGTTCTTTTTCTTCTGGTAAAAGTTGAACGCAAAAATCCCAAACCGGATAATTTCCTTCATCAATAGCTTCGTACAAATCTTTTCTTTGACTATCAGGATCATTTCCAGAAACTTTAAGTGTTTCATCCCAAACTCTTGAGTGAACACCTAATTGAGGATTCCATTGATATCTTACAAAAGTTGCCTTTCCCTCATCATTTATCCACCTAAAAGTATGAACACCAAAACCATCTATCATACGTAAATTTAGAGGAATTGCTCTATCACTCATTTGCCACATTACCATGTGAGCAGATTCTTGATTGCGAGTTACAAAATCCCAAAAAGTATCGTGAGCTGATTGAGCTTGAGGAACTTCTGTGTCAGGCTCAGGCTTTACTGCATGAACAAAATCCGGAAACTTCATTGCATCTTGAATAACAAATACTGGCATATTATTTCCAGCTATATCGTAATTTCCTTCTTCTGTATAAAATTTTATAGCAAAACCACGAACATCACGAGGAGTATCAGTTGAACCTCTAGATCCTGCTACTGTTGATATTCTTGAAAATAAAGGAGTTTCTTTACCTTTTTTAGTAAATAAACAAGCTTTAGTATATTTGCTCATATCTTTTGTACATTTAAAAATACCATGAGCTCCAACACCACGAGCATGAACTATTCTTTCAGGAATTCTTTCATGATCAAAGTGCATTATTTTTTCTCTTAAATGAAAATCTTCAAGTAAAGTTGGGCCTCTTCTTCCAGCTTTAAGAGAAAACTCATCTTCAGCCATTTTTAGTCCCTTATTTGTAGTAAAAGCTTTATTTTTATTATCTACTTTGTTTTTTTCTAAGTCTTTAATCTTATCATTATCCTTAACAGGGTCAATCTTTTTAACTCCCTTTGGAGTCAATGGAGCCTTAATAAAACTTTCTTTGCTTTTATCTTTTTTATTTACCATCTTTACCTCCTAATAATTTTCTGTTTCATTTTATTACTACCCCTTTTTAAAATAACTCAAATATTTTTAGATTTTTCTAATATAAATAGTCCGTCTTCATTTGGAATATCACTTTGATATTTTCTCTTATAGCCAAACTTTAAATAAAAAGATTTTGCAGTAATAGATGATGGAACGATAATTTTTTTTGACTTTCTAGCATATTCATCCCTTTCAAGACTTTCCACAATTAACCTTCCTATTCCACTTCCTTGATATTCAGGCAAAACAAAAATAGTATAAAAACAAGACTCTTCCTTTTCTTTATCGTATCCAATAGATCCACAGCCAATAATTTTTTCATCAAGACAAACCACATAAAAATGTCTAGTGTGTGCTTTTTCAATTATATTTCTATCATTTAAAATCCTTACACCTTTTTCAATATAGGCCTTTGAATAATCTTTTATATTAGTAGTTCTTAAAGTTTTTATAATAAGCTTGGAAACTTCTTTAGCATCCTTTTTTTCAAATCTTCTAACAAGCATATATTCACTCCATTACTAATTTATATTCTATT
>URRX01000164.1 GCA_900550345.1 uncultured Anaerococcus sp.
ATCAATTAGGATAGTCTTATTATTAGTATTAATTAAAACAGCATTTCCTTGTTCCACATCTATGTAATTAATTTCTAAGTCTTTTAAATTTTCTTTTTTATCTTCTTTTGAATATATTAATAAAAAAAAAATAGAATTGATAATAAAACAATTATAATGTTTTTTATTTTTATCTTCATTAATCTAATCCTACAGAAATAGCTATAGCAGCATCTATTTTCAACATAATAGACTTATCAAAAGATCCTAATTTATCTCTCAATCTTCTTTTATCAATTGTTCTTAACTGTTCTAATAAAGCTACACTATTTTTAGGTAAACCAAATTTATTTCCACTTAAAGCTACATGAGTTGGTAATTTTGATTTCTTTAGCTGACTAGTAACAGGAACTACAATAATTGTTGGAGAATATTTATTTCCCATATCATTTTGTACAACTATGACAGGGCGCACTCCTCCCTGTTCGCTTCCTACAACCGGAGAAAGATCAGCGTAAAATAAATCTCCCCTTTTAACTTTCATTTTTATCTCCTACAATTTTATTATTAATTTTGTAGATTCTAGGAACTCTATTTGAAATTGAAGTCATTAATTCATAAGCTATAGTATTTATTTTTTTTGCTTCCTTGTATATGTCTGGATATAGAGTGATGTAATCACCAATTTTACAATCAATGTCGCTGACATCAATCATAATTTGATCCATACAAACTCTTCCAATAACTTTTGTTATCTTACCATTTACTAAAACTTCTCCAATATTAGAAAATGATCTTTTAAATCCATCTGCATATCCAACTGAAACAGTTGCAACTTTCATATCTTTTGGTGCAACAAAAGTTCTACCATACGAAATACTTGTTCCTTTTTCCACATCTTTAACAAAAGATATTTGAGCTTTAAATTCAAAAGCCTGAGATAATTTTATTTTTGAAACTTCTTTTATATAATCAGATGGATAAATTCCATAAATTCCAATTCCAAGTCTAAGTAAATCTGATTTAAAATCATATTCCATAGAAGCTGCTGTATTAGCAATATGAACCAACTTTAAATCAAATTCATCTTTTATCTTGTCTATTATGTAATTAAATTTTTGATATTGTAGCTTTGTATATGATATATCTTTTTCATCTGCAGTAGCAAAGTGAGAAAAAGCGCCAATAAAATTAAGCTTTTCTAATTTTTTTAACTCCTTAATTTTATCTAATTCAAAATCTCTAAATCCCAGTCTTGTGTGACCAGTATCTAAAATAATATGACAATTTATTTGATTATCTAGACTTTCATTGGAGGGTAAATATCCTAAAATTAGTATAGGTTTTTCTATACCATTTTCTCTTAGGTATTTAGCTTCCTTAAATTGAGCCACAGCTATATAATCTATTTGATCATCTATATATTTTGCAATTTCTAAAGCACCAAGTCCATAACCGTTTGCCTTTAAAACAGCACATGTTTTTGAACCTATAGATTTTTCTTTTATTAATTTTATATTATTATATATCTTGTCTAAATCAACTAACAAATAATTTTCTTGCATTTTAACACCTCATTAACCTGTAGGCTTTTGGCAAATTTTTTATAATATCACTTGCAATCAAAGAATCTTCACAATTATTTTTTGCGTAAATATCTCCAGCTAATCCATGAATATAAACAGATAAAACAGAAGCTTCAAATGGATCCATAATAGAAAGATTTGCTAGTAAAATACCAGTAAGTACATCCCCACTTCCAGCTGTCGCCATACCACTATTTCCAGTCTTATTAATATAACATCTATTTCCATCTGTTACTATTGTATTTTTTCCTTTTAAAACTAAAACAACCTTATGTTTTTTAGCAAATTCAATAGAGGCCATTTCCCTATTATTTTTTATATATGATAAAGATAAGTTTGAAATTCTAGAAAATTCCATCTCATGTGGAGTTAGGACTATATTTTCTTTTCTATCTATTATATGTAAATTATTTTCTAAAGAATTTAAACCATCAGCATCAATTACTATATTTTTATCAAAATTTTCTAAAATAATCTTAATTAATTTATGGAGATCTTTGCCTTTACCCATTCCTGGACCAATTGCAAGTGCATCTTTTTCTTTAATAAATTGTAATATTTTATTAACTATATTAATTTCATTATAAAATTGATTGCAGCCTACCTCTTCTATTATACATTCTGTAGACTTTATTTGTAAAATATTTGAAATTGATGAAGGGCAAATTATATATGATAATCCTGCACCAGATCTTAATGCGGCGATTGATGACATATATACCGAGCCTGCCATCCCCTTTTGCCCTCCAATAACAGCAACTTTGCCAAAATCACCTTTATGAGCGAATTTAGATCTTTCTTTAAGCAAAGATTTAATTTTTTTATCAATTTCAAAATTATCTTCTTTTCTTATGCATACTGCTATAGCAAATTCACCATCATGACTTATACTTAAGCTTGAGTTCATTTTTTTACCATGAATATAAACATAAGGTTTATTATTTAAATTATTAATTTCAATTTTTTTTCTTAATATGTAAGCTAAATTAAGGTTATAAGCCTTAATTATTGCTTCTTTTGCTGCAAAAATTCCAGCAAAAGTTTGAATATAATTTTCTTTTTTTCTAGAATAATGAATTTCATTATCAGTAAATATTTTACTTTCAAAATTATTTTTTTCGAATTTTTTTCGAGATTTTTCTATACTTACTATATCAATTCCAATCAT
>URRX01000165.1 GCA_900550345.1 uncultured Anaerococcus sp.
AGCTAGTTTAGTTCTAACTCTGGTATTAGGTCCAACTTTATGGGGTCACCTTATGATTTTGGCGTTTTTTAATTTGCTTTTTTATTAGAAAATACAGATATTTTTTCAAAATTTACAAATAAAATTTATTAATCTATATTTATAATTTAATGAATACTTTTTTATTAATATTAGAATACAAAAAACCTTCAAGCCTAAGCTTGAAGGTTTAATTTATATTATTATTTAATTTTAGTACCAACCATTGTTATTCCAGAATGCAAGGGCATTATCCCATGAACCATATCTTTGAGCTACATATTGGTCAGCAACTCTTTCTTGGTTAGCTGGTGAATAATCTCCATTTAAGTAAGATGAAGATAATTGGTATTTTCCTATATATTGTCCGTTTCTAGCGTTGTAAGATCCACCAGATTCTCTTTGAGCTATAATTTGTTTTGCTGATGAATTATTAGCTGTGTAAGATTTAGCTGGAGCTTGTTGAACTTGTTGAGTTTGTGCAGGTTGTTGATATGTTTGTTTAGGTGCTTGGTAAGTTTGAGCTTTTGCTTGTTGAGTTTGTGTAGTTTGTTTTGTATTATTATTTTCTTCTTTATTTTCTCTAGTGTTTCTTACACTTTGATTAATCAATTCTTGAGGAATATTTAAAAGTGTGTGATGAACGTATCCTTCTGTTCCATCAAAAGAAACTTTAATAAATCCATTGTTTGCTATAGCTATAACTTCAACTACATTTCCTTTTTGAAGAACTGAATAAACTTCAGAATTTAAATCATCAGATTTTCTAAAATTAGCTGGATTTAAAACTTCAGCTTGATCAGTTACGTTAAATAAGTATCCTGCAACAAAAGCTTCTCTTCCGTTAAAGTCAATTTTTAGCCATCCATTATTATCTTCTATAACATTGAATGCTGTGCTATCATTGATTCCGCCAATTATGTTTGAATCTAATCCAGCATTATCTCTAACATTTACTGCTTTTGCTTTATTTGCATCCTTAACTGCAACAGAAGCTTCTGCCTTGTTAGATGCTGTAAAAATTGTAGGTATTACTATTGCCGCTGCTAGGGCGTATTTTTTAAAATTTGTCATAATTATTACTCTCCTTAATAAATTTTTAATGTATTGTAACTATTTTCTAGTCATTTTCTTATTAATTATTTCTTTTTAGTAACAAAGGTTACAAAAGATTTACAACTATTTTTTACAAACATTATAATAACTTATGAATATGTAGAAAATATGTAGATATTATAAAAATATAAATTTTATTATTTTCTTATAACTAATTTTTTTGTTATAATAGATGAATATAAAAGGAGTGAATAAGTTATGAGCTTTGTAAAAGCGGAAAATTTTAGTGATCAAAGACTTTTGGATTTGATTAGTGATGATAAATATAATGAATATTTGGCAAAAAAAGCTGATAAAGTTAGACAAGAAATTTATGGAAAAGATGTTTATGTAAGAGGTCTTATAGAGTTTTCAAATTTTTGCAAAAATAATTGTTACTATTGTGGAATAAGAAAGTCTAATTTAAATGTAGATAGATACAGATTAAGTTTTGATGAAATTATTATGTGTGCAAAAATTGGTTACAAATTAGGATATAGAACTTTTGTTCTTCAAGGAGGAGAAGATCTTAGCTTTAAAGATGAAGATATTTGTAAAATTGTAGAAGAAATTAAAAAAATTCACCCCGATTGTGCTATCACTTTGTCTATAGGAGAAAGATCAAAAGAGGCTTATAGGTCTTTTTATAATGCAGGAGCTGATAGGTATTTATTAAGAGAAGAAACTTCTAATAAGGATCATTATTATAAACTTCATCCTAAAGAAATGTCTTTTGAAAATAGAAGAGAGGCTCTTTTTAATTTAAAGGAAATTGGATTTCAAGTTGGTGGAGGTTTTATGGTTGGATCTCCTTATCAAAAAGACGAAGATTTAATTTCTGATTTGAGATTTTTGCAAGAATTAAAACCTGATATGATTGGGATTGGTCCATATTTATCCCAACATGATACTCCATTTAAAGATATGGAAAATGGGTCTTACAAAAAAACCCTAAGATTAGTTTCAATTTTAAGACTTATGTTTCCTTATTGTTTAATTCCAGCAACTACTGCTCTTGGAACAATAAATCCTTTTGGAAGAGAGGAAGGATTAAAAGCAGGAGCAAATGTATTAATGCCAAATTTATCTCCTACTTCTTATAGAGAACTTTATTCTTTATATGATAATAAAATTTGTACAGGAGATGAGGCGGCAGAATGTAGGAAGTGTTTAGAGCTTAGAATAAACAAAGCTGGATATAATATAGTAACTCATAGAGGAGATGTATCTAAATATAAAAAAATGTACGAATAAAAGGCTCATTATGAGCCTTTTAAATTTCTATTATTTTCTCTTTTTTGTTTTCAAAATAGGATATGTTCTTATAACCTAAATATTTTAAATGTTTTATGCCATCATTTATTTTGTAGGATATTGTATCAGGGTAATGAGAATCTGATCCTAATGTTATTATTTTTCCACCTAAATTCTTGTATTTTTCTAAAATTTTATCTTTTGGGTTAGCATGTGTTAAATCATTTCTAAAACCTGCTGAATTATATTCAAAACCTCTATTTGTTTTTACTAACTCTTTTAGAATTTCTTCTATCAAATCTTCATAAAATGAAAAGTCTGGAATTAC
>URRX01000166.1 GCA_900550345.1 uncultured Anaerococcus sp.
AAATATTTGATTTTTATAAATTTTATAATAATAGGTGTAATTCCTGCACTTTATTCTTTTTATCTTTATAAAAATGGAGTGTAAAAGATATAGGTAAACACAAAAAAAGCATTGAATTTTAAATAATTCAATGCTTTTAATTTACATTAAAGAATTTACTCTTTTTTGGATAAGATCATAATTATACCCTGCTTTCTCTAGCCTATTTTTCCTCTCTTTCCCATTTCCCCAATCACCTCTTATAACTTCTCTTGCAAGAGTATCAACTGATTTTAGATTATTTCTAGGATAAATTTCATATCCACTTTCATCAAATACTTTTAATTTATATTTTTTAGCAAATTTTTTTGCATTATCGAAATATTTGAAAGCTCCTTTTTGACTTTTCTTATCCTTAAAAGATTTTCTTACCCTATATAAATTTTGATTTTTATTTTTCCTAAGTCTTTTGTTTACTTCCCTTGCTATAAAAGGAAACTTATTTCCAAGGAAAGGCCCTGGGCAATTTGTATTTGCATACCACTCATGTTTTTGCAAAACTCCGTTTTTATCTCCCGTATAGCTGCAATGATAAATATTATTTCGAATGCAAATATCTGTTACCAGCTCGATCAACCTATCTAAAACGAAATCTGAAATTTCCCAATTTGGCCCTCTTGTAGAATTTCCAACTTCGATTGTGATTGCACGGTTATCGCACCATGGGGATGAAGTTGTCCATGCCCTATTTTTTTTATCTACCCCCAAAATAATTTTTCCATCTGATCCTATAATATAATTGGAAGATGCTTGCCTTTGTCTTGGTAGAAAAATTTTTGCCAAGTCTCTTCCCTTAATTACACCTGCTGCATGGTGGATGGCAATTTTTGAAATTTTCTCATTTCTTAAGCCACTGTGGTTTGGTGATAAAATTATTTCATCAATTAACTTACTGTTAGTCATTTTTCCTCCTTAAATTGTTCTAATAAAACTTTTAATTTCATTGGGATTGGTAAACCTATGGCAAGGGAATTTTCCAAAATAGATATCCCTTCATTTGCTATATAGAAAAATATAATAGCAGTTTTTATCATTGGTTCAGATTTAATTAGGTTTTTGTCGCACAAATTTCCTATTCCAACAATAATAAAAATCATAATTTTCTTGGCAATTCCCTTAAAACCAATCTTTGAAGAAAGTTTCCCATCTACTCCTGCCCTTAAAATTCCTGTAATATAATCAGCAATTACAAAACAAAGAAGGCTATAAACAAAAGCATCAATTTCACCAAAATAAAATCCCAAAAAAGATCCCATAAGGGTAAATATAAAAGCAAAAACTTCCTTAAATTTTTCCATAGAAAAATCACCTCCTACTTATAAATAAGTAGAAAGGTGACAATGTCCCAAAATATTTAATCTTCAAAAGCTTTAAGCTCTATACTTTTTTTAATTTTATTAATCTCCTTAGATCTTTCTTTTGAAAGTTTTTTGATAAGAGTAATAAGTTTTTTCTCAGCTTTTTGAATATCCAATTTCTTTTTTCTCATATCAATTCTTAATTTCATATCTGAAATAGGATTTCTAGGGCTAGAAAATTGACTAAGTTTGTAAGGAAGATCAATAATAGATGCAAGTTTTGGATCAAAAGTTAATAAATTTGAATGAAGACTCAAAAGCACATCTTGACTCCTATCAATTGCCTTATTAATAGAATTATTTTTATTAGACCTTAAAAAATCTCCAAGGATATTTCTTCCAACAAGTCCTGTAAGAAAATAATCAGAAGCCTTTCCTACTCTCTTTGTTGCCCTTTGCAAAACTCCAAGAGCATCTCTTGCCTCAACTAATAATTTATCAATTTCTTTTATCCTATTATTTTCATATTTAAAATCTTTCATAAAACTCTCCCTAAATTTATCTTTATAATATATTATACCCATTTGTGAGTAAATAATCTTTTTGGGTATAAAATAAATATAAAAAGAAAAGGAGATTTTATGGCATTAATAATTTTATTTAACGCTAATGATATAGAAAAAGAAAAATTAAGACTTTTATGTGAAAAGGAAAATGTAAAATTAAAATTAATAGGAATGGAAGATGTTGATCAAAAGGTTGGATATCTTGCTGAAATTGAAGGATATGAAAAAATAGAATCAAAGGGCGAGCACCTTGACCAATATGATTTTACCTTTGCATTTTTTAAAGATTTTGAACAAAAAGAATTATTTGATTTCATTGATAAAATGAGAGCTGAAGGCGTTGTTATTGAACACAAAGCTGGAATTACACCAACAAATATCAAGTGGACACTTAGATATTTATTAGAAGAAAATGACCAAGAACACAAAACCATGCAAATCGTAGAAGAAATTAATGGATATTTATCAAAGGCTAGCAAAATTAAAGAAGAAAGTGGAGAAGAAAATCCTGAAATAGCAAAATCAGTGAAGGAATTAAACCAATATTTCCAAAAAGCTGGAGAAGATTTTGATATAAAAATTGCCAAAGAATACAGAGATAAAATCAAAGAATTAGTTGAAAATTTATAAAATATAGACCTCTTATATAAGAGGTCTTTTTATTTTACTTTTTCTTAATTAAAATTTAAGGATGATAAAAAAGATTTAAAATATTAATAATAAAAATATACTAAAATAAGTATCTAGTAAAAAGATTAATTTTATATTCATC
>URRX01000167.1 GCA_900550345.1 uncultured Anaerococcus sp.
CATAATATCCAAGTTTTTCATGGATTATTTTTGAATAAGAATGGCCCAATTTTTTTCCTAAAAGTCCATATTTTTCGTCATTTTTTTGTAGATTCTTAGACTGATCCATTATTTCTTGATAAATTTTTACAAAATATTTTCCGTATTCAGGATTTTTTTCTTGTATTTTTTTTAGTATTTCTTGCTCCCTAACTGGATCATAGATTTTTTTATTGTGAGAAATCTTATAAGCCCTGACTTTTTTTGAAAGATCAAATCTTTCTTCTAATAATTTTATAATTTTATCGTCTACTTCATTTATTTTTTCTCGTATGTCTTTTATATCTTCCATTTAAGCTCCTAGATACTCGATTTTTCCTCCAAGTTTTTCAAAAGTTTTAAAAAACGATGGATATGATTTATCAACTGCCTTATAATTTTTTATAATAATATTTTTTTTAGCAAGTAAAGATCCTATACTTGCAGCCATTACAATTCTATGATCATTAAAAGAATCAACTTGACCTCCATTAATTTTCCCAGAAATTTTAAGCCCATCTCCAATAATTTGGCAATTTGCTCCCAAATCGTTTAGCATTTTAGAAGTTGATTCTAGTCTATCACTTTCTTTAAGTCTCAATCTTTTACCATTAATAATGAAAGAAGGTTTGTCCAAAAATGTAAGTAATACAGCAATAATCGGGCAAAGATCTGGTATTTGTGAAATGTCTATTTTTATTTCTTTATTTTCTTTTTTACATTTTTTTATTTTTTGACAAATTTCTACTATTTCCCTATCTTTTTGTATAGATTTTTCATTTAAATTTTTAATTTTTATTTTTGAACCAAGTAAATTTGCCCCATAAAAAAAGGCAGCATTTGACCAATCACCTTCTAAATAATAATTTTTTGGGGAATTTATTTGTGGATTTTCAATCATATATGAGTAATTTTCTTTTTTTACATCAACATTAAAGTCTTTTAAAACTTTTCTTGTTATGTCAATATAGCCAATAGATTCTGGTTTTTGATTTAATTCTATATAGGTTTTTCCATCTAGTTTGCTTGCTGCAAGCATTATAGCTGTTATATATTGGCTCGATTTATTTTCCAAAAATTCAAAATCTCCTCCTTTTAATTCACCTTTTATAGTGTAGGGAATTTTGTCAGATGAAATTTCTAGACCATGTTTTCTTAAATTATTAATTAGTTCAAGGTTTGGTCTTTGACCAAGCCTATTTTCTCCTATTATCTTTGTATTTTTTGAAAAATGAGAGCAAACTCCTGTAAAAAACCTCAAAGAAGATCCTGATTCATACATATCAATAGTTGCTTTTTCAATTTTTTTGTTTGGAGGGGTTATTTTCACAAGATTTTTATCTTTTTTTATTTTTACTCCTAAATTTTCAAGACTATCAATTGTAACATTTATATCTTTTGAAAATTCATTAATATAAATATTAGTAGGATTTTTTGAAAGTCCTGCCATAATTAAGGCCCTATGAGCAAAAGATTTGGATGAAATAGCATCAATTTCTCCAAATAATTTAGATGGATGTATTAAAATATCATCTGTTTTCATAAATTTTCCTCAAATAATTAAAATCTATTTTTAAAATCTCACAAGTTCCGATCTCTTTTACGACGATAACATTTATTTTATCAGCCCTAGATTTTTTATCTAATTTACAAATTTTTATAATCTCATCTGTATCAAAATCTATATCATAATCAAGTCCATATTTCTCTAAAACTTTTACGAATTCATCATAAAAATCTTCATAAAAATTTTTGACCATAATTTTCATACCAAGAGCGACCGCATGACCATGACTAATTTTAAAATTAGAATTAATTTCAATAGCGTGAGCAAAAGTATGGCCATAATTTAAAATTTGTCTGATACCCAAATCTTTCTCATCTTCTTTAACAACTTCTTTTTTTATTTCTAAGCATTTTTTTATAATTGATGGAAGATTTGGATAAGATTTATTTACATTATTATTAGAAATTTCATAAAATATAGATTTATCTCTAATCATTCCATATTTAATAGCTTCTCCCAATCCATCCTTAAAATAATAATCTGATAAAGTTTTTAAAAAATCTGTATCTATAAAAACTTTTTTTGGTTGATAAAATGTTCCACACAAGTTTTTCCCAGCTTTTAAATTCACTGCAGTTTTTCCACCGATAGATGAATCGATTGAAGATAAAAATGTAGTTGGAACCATGATAAAATCGACTCCTCTAAGATAAAGAGAAGAAAAAAGAGCTGAAATATCTCCTACAACTCCTCCTCCAAAAGCAATTATTAAATCAGATCTTCTATACTCATTTTTTGCTGCAAACTCTAAAATTTTAATTAAATTTCCTGTAGATTTTGATTCTTCTCCATTTTTAAGGATGTATTTTTTTAAATAAAATCCATCTAATTCTTTTTCAATTTTTTTACCATGAATTTTATAAACTAAATCATCACTTATTATTAAAATTCTAGAATTTTTGTAATTTTCTTTTAAATATTCGTGCAATTTTTCAATAGTTTTTGAACCTATAACAATGTCATAAGGATTTTCTAAATCAACTGTTAATTTCATTTGGCTTCTTTCTTTATTCTAAATTTATTTTTTATTTATATTGTCACTATACTCTATAAAAGTTTTCCTAGT
>URRX01000168.1 GCA_900550345.1 uncultured Anaerococcus sp.
AATATAATAATCTAGTTGATTTTTATAACAAAAATAGGGATGAATTATCATCAGAAAATCAAAAAAAATATGATAAGCTTGTAGAAGATTTAATTGATAGCGAAAATATCAGTTCAAATAGCATTAGTGAATTAAAAGAATCTATTGAAAAAGATATTAAAAAAGATGGAAGAGAAACAGGATCTTTAGTCCCAGTTAGAAAAAGTAAAATTGGTGTAAGAAAATCTAGTCCAAAAGTAAAGAGAAGTCGTTCTTTTGTAAGAACTGGAGTAAAATCTGTATGGATTTTCTTAGCTATATTAATAATTGCACTTGCATCTTACTTTTTCATTTCAAAAAAAGATAAAAAATAGAAGATAAAAAAATCTTCAAGTTTGGTTTTAGCCATAAACTTGAAGATTTTTTCTTTACTTAATTTTTTTACCCTCATCAATTACTTCTAATAGTTCTTTTAAAACTTCTATTCTACTTTTTATTTTCTCTCCTTCGTCAGTATCTTTTATTAACATTCTTGGAATTAATTTTTCAGTTTCATAAATTTTTGGAGTATAAGAGCCCATATTATCTCTAATATTAGTGTAAGAAAGATGTTCTGCTAAAGCAATATGGTGGGAGTTATACATCAAAGTATAGCCTGCAATTCCAGTCTTTTTTTGATAAGGTTTAGAAATTCCTCCATCAATTACATATAATTTTCCGTTTGCCCTAACTGGTTTTTTGCCTTCTTTTACTCTAACAGGAACGTGCCCATTAATTATCCTTCTTCTTTCACTTTTTAAATTGAATTCGTCAAGAATTTTATTACAAATTTCTTCTTTTTTATTTAAATCGTAATATGGATTCATTTCTTCATATTTCAAATCTTTGTCATCAACCAAGGAATTTTCAAAATACGAATACTGACTTTTGCCAAAAATTGGAGATTTTTTTCCACAAACTAAATACCAGCAAATATCTTGAGCGAAAAGTTTTTCTTTAGGATTTTTTAAAAAATAAGCATCTCTTGCAAGTTTATCAAAAATATCAAGCATAGCGCGTCCCTTATAAGATTTACCTTTTATTGATATTTCTTGAAAATTTCCATCCTCATCCATTGGAATACAGCCATGAAATAGCAAAGATCCGTTAGATTTTTTGTACATAGAACCATTTGTGTACATAAAATTAATGTGTTTATTCAAAAGAATATTTTTGGAAAATTCTTTTTGTAAAATATCTATAATATATTCTTCTTCTGGACTTAATTTACTAGGATTTTTTGGATCAATTGTTGGGAAGTTTGTATCAAGAAGTTTTGCTCCCTTATAAGTCATATTAGAAAAATCTATAAATTTTAGAGAGTTTCTATCTTCCATATTAAAATCTGGATTTCTATCCAAAAGTTGACTATCAAGTTTATATCTTATGACACTCATTGCCTTATGCATTTTTGCAGCAACTTCCTTATTTATTTTGTCATAAATATTTTCTTCAAAAATTTTAGGCATAAATCTAAGACATGGGTCATTCCTATAAGTTTTCATCGAAAATTCATATAAAGGTCTTAAATTGATTCCATAACCTTCTTCAAGAAAATCAAAATTATTATAAGAAATAGAAGAACAAATACAAGCAGCAACCAAGGCTTTATTTCCAGAGCAGGCTCCCATCCATTCCATATCATGGTTTCCCCATTGTATATCAACATTTGGAAAAGAAATTAACTCATCCATAATAATATGGGCACTTGGGCCTCTATCGTAAATATCACCTACTATATGAAGACTATCAACAGAAATTCTTTGAATTAAGGTCGACAAAACTATAATAAAATCATCGGCAGATTCATACTTTATTATATATTCAATTATTTTTTCATAATATAATTTTTTATTAAACTCAGAATCATTGGTGTAAAGAAGCTCATCGATAATTTCTCTGTAAGTTGCGGGAAATTTTTCCTTAACAATTTCTTTTGGATACTTTGTAGAAACAAACCTAAATAAGTTCACAAGTCTATGGATATTTATAGTGTACCAATCATCGTCAATAATATTATTTTCTTTAAGTCTAACAAGTTCTCTTTGAGGATTATAAATTAAATTTGCTAAATCATCTTGGTCTTTTTTAACCAAGGTATCACCAAAATATTGTCTAGTCTTATCTCTTATATTTCCTGCTGCCGATCTTAAAAGATGAATAAAAGCCTTTGCCTCTCCATGAAGGTCAGAAAAAAAGTATTCAGTTCCCTTTGGTAGATAAAGCTTGGCGTTTAAACTAATAAGTTCGTCAACTAAATCAGTTCTATTTGGATAGTTTTCTCTTAAAATATTTAAATATTTTTCATTCATAAAAAACCCTTTCATAAATTTTAAAAAAAGCAAGATAAACCTCACTTTTTATTACATAACAAACTACAAATTTTAACTTTCAGAATTATCCTCTGATTTTTTATTTTCTACTTGATCATTAGAATCTTTAACATCTTTTAAATTAGAATATTGATTTGTTTCTAATTTATTATCTTCACTACTTTTTTCTAAATTTAAAGTATTGTCAGGATTTTCAAGTTTTTCTTCCTTATTATCAATGTTTTTATCATTAACTTCATTATAACTTATATAGTTAACATCATTAGATTGTTCTGTTTTATCGTCAAGGT
>URRX01000169.1 GCA_900550345.1 uncultured Anaerococcus sp.
ATAGATACGAATAAAATTAATATAGAGTTTATTTTATTAACACATACTCATTTTGATCATGTATTAGGTCTTAATTATTTTAAAGATAAATTTAAAGTAAATGTTTATGCAAGTGAAGATAGTAAAGCTATAGCAAATGATCCAGATTATAATTTATCTAGAGGATATTGTGAATTAAGTGTTGAAATTGATGAATATTTAAAAGATATGGAAGAGTTTTCTAAGTATAATATAAAAGCTTTAAAAACTCCAGGTCACAGTTTAGATTCAATGTCTTATAAGGTCGGAGATCATATTTTTTCTGGAGATACATTATTCAATTTATCTATAGGAAGAAGTGATTTTCCAGGTGGAAACTATAATATTTTATTAAATTCAATAAAAGATAAATTGTTTATATATGATGATCAAACTAAGGTTCATCCAGGACACGGAGAATCTACAAGTATTGGTTTTGAAAAAAATAATAATCCATTTTTAAATTAGGAGGTAATATGGAATTTAAAAGAAGCCACATGTGTGGTGAACTTAGAGAAGAAAATATAGGGGATGAAGTTGTTTTAATGGGTTGGGTTGCCAAAAAAAGAAATTTAGGATCTTTGGTTTTTATTGATCTTAGAGATAAAACTGGCATCACACAAATTGTAACAAGAGAAGAAGACAGCGGAAATTATAAAACAGTAAAAGATGTTGCTGGTGAATATGTTCTTGAGGTAAAAGGAGAGGTTAGAGAAAGAGAATCAAAAAATCCTGAAATACCTACAGGAAATATAGAAATAGTTGCAGAAAAAATAAATATTTTAGATAAGGCTAAAACACCTCCAATTTATATAAAAGATGATGATGATGTAAGCGAAAATTTAAAATTAAAATATAGATATCTCGACATGAGAAAACAATCAGTTCAAAAAAATTTAAAATTAAGATCTGATATTGTTAGATGTATGAGAGAATACATGTATGAGAATAAATTTACAGAAGTTGAAACTCCGTTTTTAACAAAACCAACTCCAGAAGGAGCAAGAGATTATTTAGTGCCTTCAAGGGTAAATCAAGGTAAATTTTATGCTTTGCCACAATCTCCACAATTAATGAAACAATTATTGATGATTGGTTCACTTGATAGATATTTTCAAATTGTAAAATGTTTTAGGGATGAAGATTTAAGAGCGAATAGACAACCAGAATTTACACAATTAGATATTGAATTAAGTTTTGCAGACCAAGATGATGTAATTAAAGTTAATGAAGGTCTTCTTAAAAAACTTTTTGATACATTTACAGATTACGATTTAAAATTACCAATTCCTAGAATGGATTATTCTGAAGCTATGAATTCATATGGATCTGATAAACCAGATTTAAGATATGGATATAAAATTAACGATATATCTGAAATATTTAAAGATTCTGACTTCAAAGTATTTACTGATAATATCAAAGAAGGACATTCAGTAAGAGCTATTAACTTTACTGGACAAGCATCTAATTATTCTAGAAAACAACTTGATAAGCTAACAGACTTTGTAAAAGATTATGGTCTAAAGGGATTAAGCTTTATTAAATTTAATTCAGAAGATGATATTAACTCATCAATTAAGAAATTTTTAACTGAAGATATTATAAATAATTTAAAAGAAAAATTAGAAATTAAAGATAATGATTTAGTTTTAATTGCAGCTGATAAAAACAAAACAGTACTAGAAGGTTTAGGCGCTTTAAGAAGAAAAGTTGCAAAAGATCAAAACTTGTATGAAAAAGAATATGCATTTTGTTGGGTAGTAAACTTCCCTATGTTTGAATACAGTGAGGAAGAAGACAGATATGTATCACAACACCATCCATTTACAATGCCTAATGAAGAAGACCTTGATTTATTATTAACTGAGCCTGAGAAAGTAAGAACACAAGCTTATGATATTGTAATAAATGGAGATGAAATGGGTGGAGGTTCTGTAAGAATCAATAATCAAGAACTTCAAGAAAAAGTATTTAAAGCTTTAAAATTATCTGATGAAGATATTGAGCAAAAATTTGGATTCTTTATTGAAGCTTTACAATACGGAACACCTCCACACGCAGGCCTTGCTTATGGACTTGATAGAATGGTAATGTTATTTGCAAAAACTGATAATATCAAAGATATTATTGCTTTTCCAAAAACTCAATCAGCAACTTGTCCATTAACTCAAGCACCAAGCATAGTTGATGATAAAAGTTTAAATGAATTAAGTATAAAAGTAGAAAAGTAAGGACGGAAAAAATGCAAACTATTAGTAAAAAAGGCATAGTTGTAGAAAATTTGAACGGTAATGTAAAAGTAATGATTCAAAAAGAATCAGGATGTGGTTCATGTTCTTCTTGTGGTGGTTGTGAAATAAAACCATCTTACTACACTACATTTACTAATGAAAATCTAAATCCTGGAGATTTTGTTTATCTTGATTCTGATATAAAAACTGTAAATAGATTATCTTATTTTACTTATCTATTTCCCGTTTTTATGATGATTACAGGAGCAGTTTTAGCAAATACTATATTTAAAAATAGTATTCAAGATAATAATTTACTTACTGTTTTATTTATATTTTGCAT
>URRX01000170.1 GCA_900550345.1 uncultured Anaerococcus sp.
TTTATTTACATAATTTAGGATATAATGTATAATTGTATTATGTAAGTTTACAATAATTTAATATGAAATAAATAAAAATTTAATAAGAAGAAAAGAGGGGATTAAAATAAAAAAAGATAAGAAATTAAAGATATCTTCGTTTGTAATTTCATTGATAATAATGCTTTTTATGCAAAGTTTTATCGAGGATTTTTCTTTCAAAGTTTATACAAATGAAAATATTGAAATAAGCCAAAATATTACTGGCAGCGAATATTCAGATAATTTTAAAATTAATTCAATTTATGTAGGTGATAAACTCTTAGATCTAGATAAAGTAGATATTAAGGGCTGGGAAAAGGCAGATACAAAAACTGGCTATCCAATCCAAACAAATGGTTTTAGCGAGGGAAACAAATTAAGTTTTAAACCAAGCCTTGCTATGATGTTTAATAAACTTACAGTTAATTTTGAAACTGGTCCAGAATATACTAGGGCTATTATGACATATTTAAAAGATCATACAATGACAATGTATGCAAATTCTACTGAAAATAGGTCATATGTAGATATATATTACACTGACTTTTTATCAATTTTAATGCAGAGTTTAATTTTTATTGCATCTGTAATATTATTTGCATTCTTTATTTATAACATTATAAATAGAATCAAAAATTTAGATAAGGGGAAAAAAGAAATTCTATACATAGGAAAAGATTATGTTTTGAATTTTATTGTTTTAGGAATTTCATTATTTGGATTAAGTAAATTAAATGATCATATCAACGAAATTTATTGTACTTTCTTTAATACTCCATATACTTACAAAGATATTATTGTATTTATAGCTATGGTGTTTTTAGCTTCACTTGGAATAAAAAGTATTTATAAGAAATATCCAGAAAATAAAAAAATTAATATAGGAAATTGGGTTTTATTTATATTAAATCCTTTTGTATCATTTTATATATTAGAATCTGCATACAATCCAAATCTTTCATCTATGGAATTGATATATGTTTTAATAAATGCCCTAATTTTATTCTTGATTCAAGTATTAATATATATTGTAATCAGGAAAAAAAGACTATCAATGATTTTCATTTTGCTTGTTTCAATAGCTTTTGGAATTGCAAATGATGCTTTATATATTTTGAGAGATTCTCCACTAATTCCTGCATTTTTAGGATCACTAGGAGTTGCGGCAGACGTAGCTAAAGATACTGTTATTCAATTAAATGGTCAATCAATGATGGCATTTTCTTTGGCATGCTTATGGTTATTAGTAATCTCATCAATAAATGAAGGAAAAATAAAAATTTCTAAAAAATCTTACGCGAAACAATTAGTAGGTTATGCAAGTTTATTTGCTCTAATAACTGTTGTTAGTGTTAATTATTTTATAAAACAAAATGGTGTTGGAGTAAATTTATGGAGACCATCAAGAACATATTACGTAGAAGGTTCACCTTATAGTTTCTATAGAATTTTTGCAAATCAAATTCTAACAGCACCACAAGGTTATGATGAAAAAGAAGTAGAAGATACATTAGAAGAATATTATAACAAAGATATAGGAACTAAAGGCGATAAAAAACCAAATATTGTAATAATTCAATCAGAAGCATTAGCAGATTATTATGGAAAAGGAGATTTAAAATTAAGTGAAAATCCAATTGCTTTCCAAAGATCTCTAGATGAAAATGCAATTCAGGGTAATGCTTATGTTTCAGTTTTGGGTGGAGGAACAGTAAATTCAGAATATGAGACTTTAACATCAGTTCCATTAACATTTTTCCCACTAGGAGCATATCCATTCCAACAATATGTAAAAGATGGACACACATCAGTAGCAAGAGTTTTGGAAGACCAAGGATATCAAACATTTATAACCCATCCAAACAAACCAACAAACTATTCAAGACAAGAAGTTTGGCCAAATCTTGGATTTAAAAATGTAGCATTTTTGGGTGATTATGATAATAGCCCTGAAAGTTTTGAACCAACAAATGGTTTTATGAAAGATTCAGTAGCTTTTGATAAAATTAAAGAACAATTTGAAAATAAACAATCTGACAAGCCACTTTTTGCATATCTTGTTACCATGCAAAACCACGGAGGTTATACTTCAAATGTTCCTGGAGATATAAAAGTATTAAATGAAACTAATGGAGATGACCAAGGGGCAAGCCATTATGTAAATTTACTAAAAAAATCTGATGAAGACTTAAAAAATCTTGTTGAATATTTTAAATCATATAAAGAGCCAACAATTATAGCAATATTTGGTGATCATCAACCACAAAACTATGATGTATTCATGAAACTAATTAAGTCAGGTGGCAATTATACAAATAAAGATGTATTCTATACACCACTTACTATTTGGGCAAATTATGATATTGATGAAGAAAAAGATGTAAATATATCTGTAAATCAGTTGACCCCATACTTATTAGAAAAAGCTGGAGGAATAAAATTGTCAGCATATCAAAAATATATGCTAGACATGCACAAAGATTATCCAATAATTTCTACTAAGCAAATATATAATAATAAGGGTGAAGAAGTAAGTAAAGACGAAGAATTTCAAAAAAGGAATAATAAA
>URRX01000171.1 GCA_900550345.1 uncultured Anaerococcus sp.
AGTATCACTCTCTTGAATTGAAAATATGAAATCAAAAAGTTTCATTTCAAGTAAGTCTTCTATAATATTCATGCCTGGATCAGGTAAATCTTTATGTTTAAGAATGTATCCTTTTGGTATAATCAATTTAATATCAATATCTTCATCAAATGTATTACCTAAATTTGAAATCATTAATTTAATAACTTTAACATTATCTATATATCCAAAATACTCGTTATATTCATTGTATTCTTTTATACTAATATAAAGTTTTTTTAACAACGAATAGCGTTTTTTCTCCTCATCAGTTCCATAATACGAAGGTCCACTACTCCCAAATGGAAGCTGTAGCTGAGAACTATAACTCTTTAAGTTTCCCAAATTCCAAAAATTTTCTTCAATGTTAATTTGATTTTTATTAGTAAAATCATTAATAGCTTTTATCCATTCGTCACTAATTTCTACATAATTATTTATCCCACTAAGTTTACTAATTTGTCCATATGATTTGGTAATATTAGTTAATTCATTAAAATTATATTTTTCTGAACTTATATCTTTACTACGTTCAGGCAAAATAAAATTATTTAAAGTTTCAATACTCTCTATTATTTTATCTTTTTGATTGTTAATAAATTTTGACTCTAACAACTTATTCATACTTATTGAACAATATTCTTCTGAAAATGTATTTAAATCTCTTATTTTTAATATAGGATTTAATATTTCACTTTTCGAGTTTCCTGAATCCGAAATTAATGATAAAAAATATAATGATAAATGATTGGTAAATTGTCGCTGAAAATCAAATTTATCATCAACTATTGCGTATATTCCTTTATCCTTATATTTTCCTCTAAATTCTAACACTTTTTGATATTGTTCTTGATTGAATTCGGAAGGATTAATAGGAGCATTCAAAAAATACATAAATACTTGCTTATTAGCTAAAAGCATCTCTTCTATTTCCTCTTCTGTACCAGATCCATACTTATCAGTTGGTGTACCAAATCTTGTCCAAAAAACTGCAACTGCAGCATCACAATTTCTAACAAATTGTTTATTTAATAATTCTTGTGGTTTATCACCTGATTCAGGATAACTATTTGTAGACCAGTGTTTAGTAACTACTTCGATATTATTTAAATCACCAAAAGTTCTATTAAAGCTTTCAACACTTTCTTTTATTATTTCTAAAAAATCTGTAACATCGCCTGGACAAGATATTAATAAATCATATATGGTTACCCCTTTTCTTGGCATCTAACTACCTCCTTATGTTGATGTACTCTTTACAATAATTATTATATAATAATTACTCTAAGCAGAACACCAACTATTTATTTTTTGAGTTTTAAAATTTGGTAGAAGTTTTGAACTCCTTATATTTACATAACTATTTGCCTCTATCACTATTATGACACGAAACCCAAGCACCTCCATGTCTTTATTCAAATGAGGACGAATGTATTCGCAAACTTTATCATATACTCCTTTATTTTTTTCATGCAAGGAGCATATAGCTTAGCAAATTTATCCCAAAATTTTTTATTGCTTTTATCAATCATTTCAACGCTCCTTTAAATATAAAAATGATCATATCAATCTTTATATTGAGCTTGTTCTCTCACTGATACCTTGTAAGAAAGGAATAATAGCTGTTCCTATACCGAGCATGAATGTCTTAAATGCTGAGAGTCATAGGCAGTCATTCCTTTCTATTCAATCATTTTGAAGTGTCTCAAGGCATCCGTGATGGCTTCTTCTTTTTCAGGTGTACACTGTGGAATATTTTGTTTCTCCTTTTTAGACTTATTGTAATGTTCTCGTAATTCTATTCCATATTTCCTTTTTATCTGTGCAATATATAATGTTGAAACTTTTAATTGAAATTTATTCCAAACATATTCTTTGATTTGAGTATATGTTGCTTTGCTCCCCGCACTTGTCAAATCCATCTCATCCAGCTCAATTTCAACACTTATGTGCTTATCGACATCGAATTTGGACAAAAGCGCTACCGTCTCCACGTGCATAGTCTCCGAAAACATATCGCATCCTTTTATTTTTTCTAATTTATATCCTTGATTTTGAAATCTTTTTATATCCCTTGCAAGTGTTTGTGGATTGCAGGATATATAGACTATTTTATTTATTTTTGTTTTTGCTATGGTTTTTATTATTTCTTTATCTAATCCCGCCCTTGGTGGGTCTACTACTATGGCGTCTATTTTTTCTTTTTTTATAAATTTATGGTCTATGTAGTTTGCGTTTTTTGCTATAAATTTATAATCTTTTAATCCATTTAAATTTGCATTTTCTTTTGCGTCCTTTATGGCGTTTTTATTTATTTCTATTCCTACTACATGGTCATTATTTATGGCAATTGAGCTTGTAGCTGAACCACAAAATAGGTCTAAAACTTTTTGATTTTCTCCTAGGAAATTTTTGGCAGTTTTATATAATTTTTCTGTCATATAGTCATTTACTTGGTAAAAATCATTCATAGATATTTTGAATTTTTTATCTAAAAGATTATAATAAAGATAATTTTTTCCTGAAATATTTATATTTTCTTTTTTATTTATTAGGTTAATGTTA
>URRX01000172.1 GCA_900550345.1 uncultured Anaerococcus sp.
GGGCCTAGGCCCCTATTTACTATAAATTTATTATTTTTAATATTTAATTAATTATACTTTCATTTATAATACTAACAAGTTTAAATCTTATTATTTCCAATTTTTAATTAAAATATTGACTCAAGTGATTTAGAATCTCTTTCTTGATTTAATTTTTCAATAAATTCTTCGAAAGATACATCTTTTGTTTCTTCTCCGTCCCTATTTCTTACTGTTAATTTTCCAGAATTTTCTTCGTTTTCTCCAACTACTAGCATGTAGTTTGTTCTCATAAGTTGAGCTTGTCTTATTTTATATCCTACTCCCTCGCTTCTGTGGTCAACATCTACTCTGTAGCCTTCTTTTTTAATTTTTTCAGCTAAATCATCTGCAAAATCTGCAAATTTATCTGATACTGGAATGATTTCAACTTGTTTTGGATTTATCCATAATGGGAATCTTCCTGCAAATTGTTCTGTAACTGAACCAATAAATCTTTCAATTGAACCAAGAAGGGCTCTGTGAAGCATTACTGGTCTTTTCTTTTCACCATTTTCGTCTATATATGTTAGATCAAAATTTTGTGGTAATTGGAAATCTAATTGGATTGTTCCACATTGCCATGTTCTTTTTGCTGCATCTTCCAAGTGGAAATCTATTTTTGGTCCGTAGAATGCTCCGTCTTTTGGATTTATTTGATAATCAATTCCTCTTTCTTTTAAAGCATCTTCTAGGGCTTTTTCTGCAAAATCCCATTCTTCAATTTTTCCCATAAAATCATCTGGTCTTGTTGATAATTCTATTTTATATTTAAAACCAAATGTTGAATATAAAAGATCGGCAAGGTCGATCATTTTAAATACTTCATCTTTTACTTGGCTTGGTAGACAATAAACGTGAGCATCATCTTGAGTAAATGTTCTTACTCTGAAAAGTCCGTGAAGGGCTCCTGATAATTCGTGTCTGTGAACTTGGCCGTATTCTGCAAGTCTAATTGGAAGATCTCTGTATGAATGTGGCTCTTCTCCATAAACTAAAACTGATCCAGGGCAGTTCATTGGTTTTACTGCATAATTTTCACCATCAATTTTTGTAAAATACATGTTTTCTTTGTAATGATCCCAGTGACCTGATCTATGCCACAATTCTTCGTTCATTATAAGTGGAGTTTGGATTTCACCATAACCATTTTTAGCTAAAACATCAGTCCACCAATTTAAAAGCTCATGTCTTAAAATCATTCCGTTTTCTTTAAAAAATGGGAATCCTGGAGCTTCTTCGTGAAAAGAGAATAAATTCATTTCTTTACCGATTTTTCTGTGGTCACGTCTTTTAGCTTCTTCTTGAAGTTCAATGTATTCGTCCAATTGTTTTTTCTTTTCAAAACTTATTCCATAAATTCTTTGAAGCATTTTTCTATCAGAATCGCCTCTCCAATAAGCTCCTGCTATAGAATTTAATTTTACAGCCTTTATAGATTTTGTTGAAAGAAGATGAGGACCCTTGCAAAGATCAATAAATACATCATCACCCATTTCATATAAAGTAATAAGTTCATCTTCTGGAAGATCTTCTATTAATTCAACCTTGTATTCTTGGTTTTCCTTTTTGAAATATTCCAAAGCATCAGCTCTTGAAATTTCTTTTCTTACCATTTTCAAATCTTTTTTTGCAATTTCTTTCATTTTTGCTTCAATTTTTGGAAGATCTTCTGGAACAAATCTGTGTTCAAGATCTATATCATAATAAAATCCACCATCAATTGCAGGGCCTATTGCAAATTTTGCATCAGGCCACATTTCTTTAATAGCTGCAGCCATAACATGGCTTGATGTATGCCAGAAAATTTCTTTTCCTTCTTTATCATCAAATTTTACAACCTTAAAATCTGAATCTTCATTTATAGGTTCAGCATAACCCATAACTTTTCCATTAATAACAGCTCCAACAGCTGATCTAAATAAACCTTCAGAAATGTCTTTTGTAACATCTCCAACACTTACACCTTCTTCGTATTCTTTTACGCTTTCGTCAGGTAATTTAATTTTAATCATCATATACTCCTTTTATTTTTTTACTTTGTAACATTTTTTTAAATAAAAAAGACACACCATCCCAAAGGACGATGTGTCGTGGTTCCACCTTAATTTTTACTCATTGATGTTTTAAGGCAGGTCATGCCTTTCGTATTAACGAAAATATCAGGGGTGGTCTTGGGGATAATCTTTAATAAAAGCTCTCAGCAAACACTTTTTCTCTGTAAAAAAAGTAAAATCCTTACTCTTCCCGTCATCTAAAACTATTTTTCTTATAGAATTATATTACTTGCAAAATATTTTTTTGCAAATAATTTTTTAAAAAATTTATTTTCTAAATTTCTTTATATTAAAATTAAGCTTTTTTTGCAAAAAATTGCATTATTTCCTTTTCTTCTCTTAAATTTGTCCACATATTTTCATCTTCATTTACTAGAAAATATTCATTAGGTCCTATTAGCACAGCTTCATTTTCTACAACTGGTTCGTAAACATTATAATCTTTCCAAACGCCTAATTTTTTTATATCCTTATAAGAATC
>URRX01000173.1 GCA_900550345.1 uncultured Anaerococcus sp.
TTTTGAGCTATGTACAAGAAGCATTTTATTCTAACTTAATTTGACAAATCATATTCTACAACCACATTCACACGTTTCTTCGGTAATAATCCCTATATCTTCAGTATTGTACCTTATCATAGGCATTCCTTCTCTTAATAAAGTTGAAACAACTATATTTACCATTTCTCCGTTTGGTACAGGCTCACCATTAGCTCCTAAAATTTCTACAAACACATGCCCTTCACAAATATGGTAACCATTTTGTTTAATACATTCTTTTGCAATTAAGCCTATTTCAGTTGATCCATAGAAGAAAGTCATTTTACAATTCCATCTTTCTTCTAATTGCTTTCTATATGTAAATGAGCAACCTTCTCCAGTCAAAATAAATCTTTTTATTTGAAATTCCTTAGGATTAAAGCCTAATCTTATGGCTTCATCATATAATAAGGCAGCATAAGAAGGAGTTGTTGTAATCACTGTTGGTTGATATTCTTTTAGCAACTCTAAGGCTTTTTCCACTGGTGCCATATACCCACCTTTTCCTAGTGATAATACCATAGAACCAAAAACAAATTGAAAGAGCCGCTGAAATCCCAATGCAGGTAAAGCAAATTCATAAGGTAAAGCGACACCAACTATATCTCTAGCCTCAAACGGAAAGAGTTCATTATACTGCGGTAAAAGATCATAAATATATTGGTCTGCTAAAGTATATGCTATATATGTTGGTTTACCTGTTGTACCAGAAGTAAGATGTAATTGACCAATCTTTTCATTAGAAACACATTTAATTAAGTCTTTTTTGCCTCGAATATCTTTTTTTAATAATAGAGGTATTTTGTTTAATTCAGAAAAGCTTAGATTTTGATTTCTTTCTCTATAAAATTTATTGTTCTTTCTTGCAAAATCTAAAACATTATTCAATGCCATTTTTTGATATTCTAGCATTTCTTCAGAAGTATTATGTTCAAAGTTTTTGTCTTCTTTCTCCAATCTTTCAAAATATGATAAAGTCGTAGGGAATGCTATTTCATTTGTATTATCCTCAGCTTTAAAATATGCTTTTTTCATAAAATCCTCTCCTTTTTTATTCAGATTTAAAAACCATTTATTAATATTCTTACAGAATATGATAATGTTAACTTCCCTCATATTTTCTCTTTCAAAATCAATTATACGAAGTATAATTATTATATTTTAATAGTATCTTTCAAGGATTTTTCTCAAAAATTTCTGCATATGTAATGTTAAATAATTTTAAATTGTTAACAGATGTTACTACTAACTAAGCAAATTTTTTTTACTTCAATAAAAAAAATATACAAGTATATTAGCAATTATTAATGAAAAAATATGAGCAATTGTGAATCCTAAAAATACATACCTAAATCCTCTTTTATAATCTATTTCAGACATTTTGAATACGGCAGATACGATACCACAGTATGGCATATTTGCTAAAACAGCTGATGACATAACGCCTATTCTATGAATAACTTCCTTAGGAATACCAGAATCTAAATAATATGAACTAAAGTTCTCCATTATAATTGCAATACTACTTGAAGAAGAAGCCGTCATCCCACCAAAAAAAATTGATATGAGATTTAAACTCACAATGGAATTACTATTATTCGAAAGTAGTTGAAAAAAATTTTTGAAAATATCTGATTCAGCTATTACATTGCCAAATCCCATAGACGAAGCTGTATAGATTAACGGTGCAAAAGCATTCATCACTCCTCTGTTCAGCGCATCCATATCCCTATGAACTATCATAAAATATATTATTGATAAAACCATTGCTGGATATACTCCGTTTACATCTGAAAATATCCCAAATAGACTTATAGTTGAAAATAAAATTATTACAGGTATGATCGAAGCAAAAAGACTTATTTTTTTTAATTGATTATTTGATTTTTCAAAGACTTTTGGATACACATAGTTATTATTTTTTTGTTTCTTAAGTTCCCTACTCATAAAGAAAATAGAAAAAAGTACACAAACTATTGAGCTTATTAAGCCTATACCTGGAGCTGAAAAAACAGAAGTTCCTAAATATTTTATTGGAATATTATTCTGGATTGATGGACTTCCTGGTAACATAGTCATTGTGAATGTTGCCCCACCAAGAAAAATAGGTAATGTTACCATTTCCCAAGGAATATTCACTTTTTTAAATAATTGAAAACTCATTGGTATTAGAATAAAAAATACTACAAAGATGTTAATCCCCGCATATGTTAGCAAAGCACTTATACTGTATAAAACAATTAACATAGAAAATCTATTTTTCACACCTATCTTTGAAATAATTTTTTCTGCGATGCATTCAGATGCACCTGATTCTAAAAAATAACTTGATAGTATAGAACTTAACAGAAAAAGAATTATATAATTCCCTACAAACTCTTTTATTCCGGCTATATAAGAATTAGTTTCTCCAAAAAATGCAATCTCTATATCCATTTTATTGGTAAAAATAACAATAAAACTAGAAACTATTGTTCCTACAACTATATTCACTCTTTTAAAACTCATTAAAACTAAAAAAGACAAA
>URRX01000174.1 GCA_900550345.1 uncultured Anaerococcus sp.
TAACTCCTTTCATCATCTTTTTTCATTACATTTATAAAATAAGTCTCTATCATTTCAGTTAGATATATCTTATTTTTTGTAAAATTCTCACGTGCATTCAAAATTTCGCAAGCCATCAATCCAGAATTCATAATATTAATCATAAATTCAAATGTTTCATCAGAAGGTAACACGTTAAACAAAGTAGAAAACAATTCTTTAAATACTTGTATGGACTCTTTTTTTATTTTCACATATAATTCTTTCAGATCATCATTTTCTTTTAACTCACATAAAAACATAACATAAAGCTTTACATAATCATTATCTGCAAGTATCTTGTCTATAATCATTCTTGAAAACAACTGTGGACTTAATATTAATCCTTCATCATAAATTGATTTTTGAATAATATCTTTTCTATTTAAATTACCTTCCATCATAATGTCGTATAAGATTTCATGCGTAGAACCATAATGATGATACAAGCCACCTCTAGAAAGTCCAGTAGCTTCCATAATGTCATTCATAACTGTATTTCTAAATCCCTTATCCAAAAAGACTTTAATAGCTGCTTGTCTAATCTGCTTTTTTCTTTCATCAGCTTCCATTTTCATTTCATAAATAACCTCCAAACCGACACTATTGTCGGTATTATTGTATCAACTCTGATAATCATTGTCAATAGCTTCGCTTATACTTCTTTATTAATTTCTTTAAATGCGGTATAATTAATAAAACTGAATAAACGCTTAACGCTTATAACTTTAATAGCAAGCACAGTAAGTGAGTACCCACTTACGAAAAATTGATGAAGCAGAACCTTTATGGACTGCTTCTTTTTTTATCAATTTTACCTTGTTAGGGAGAACCCTAAGACCCCAATAATTTATGATAAGGAGATATACTATGGATAATAGAAAAAGAAATAATCAACTAAAAATATATTTAACAGATGAAGAAAAAGAAGTTTTTGAAAAGAAAATGAAACTTGCTAATTGCAAAACTATGTCCCATTTTCTTAGAAAATGTGTATTGGAAAAAGAGATTTATGTTGTTGATTTAGAACCATTTAGAAACCTACAATGGCTACTTTCGAATGCAACAAATAATATAAATCAGATTGCAAAAGCTACTAATACAACTGGTGTTATTTACAAAAATGAAATTGAATCAATTAATAAACAGATAGAAAAATTATCAAGAGAAATATGGCAGATCCATTCCCTACTTCTAAATAAATCAAAAGAAAGTTCTGGTGATTAGTATGGCAATTACAAAAATACATCCTATAAAATCAACTTTAAATTTGGCAATAGATTATATAACTAAGAGTGAAAAAACTGATGAAAAAATCTTGGTATCTTCCTTCAAATGCCATCCATCTACTGCTCATATTCAATTTATGAAAACACGAGAAGACAATGACACTAAGGGTACAGTTTTGGCTAGACATTTGATTCAATCTTTTCTACCAGGCGAGGTTGATCCTATAAAAGCTCACGAAATAGGAATGGAATTATGTAAGAAAATTTTAAAAGAAGATTATGAATTTGTTCTTGCAACTCATATAGATAGAGGGCATATCCATAACCATATTATTTTTAATAATGTTAATTACAAGACTGGTAAATGCTACCAATCTAACAAAAAAACTTACCATAAAATCAGGTATCAAAGTGACGAATTATGTAAAGAAAATAAGCTTTCAGTCATTGATAAATACTATGAAGCTTACAAGAGAAAATATAAAACTGCTGGTAAATCTTGGTACGAATATGACCAAAACAAGAAAGGCAATTCCTGGAAATCTAAACTGCAATTTGATATAGATAGAATAATTAATAAGTCTAACTCTTGGAAAGAATTTTTATATAATATGAAGTCCTTAGACTATGAAATAAAGTTTGGTAAACACATTGCTTTTCGTCATAAAGATAGGCAAAGATTTACAAGATCAAAGACTATCGGAGAAGATTATACTGAGAAAAGAATCAAAGAAAGAATAGATTTAGCTATTAAAAACAAAGCTAATCCTACTAAAAAGCGTGTAGGAAATGTTATTGACATATCTACTAATGAAAAAACTCAATCATCTAAAGGTTACGAAGTCTGGGCAAGAAAACACAATATCAAAACAATGGCTGATTCAATAATTAAACTTCGAGAACAAGGAATTAATTCCATTACCCAGCTCGATGATCTAATCAAAAAATCTGCTGATGATAGACAAGACTTGTTAGATAAAATAAAGAAAATTGAAACTGAGATGAAGAGTTTATCCCAAGATATGGAAAATATAAATACTATAAATAAGCATCGTGAAATCTATAAATACCACAAGAAAAATCCTGATGATAAACAATTTGCAGAAGAATATTATAGTGAGCTTTCCATCTACAAAATAGCTGCTAAAGAAATCTTAGAAAACTATAAAAAACTACCAAACACAAAAGAAATACTATCAAACCTCGATAAATTGCAAGAAAAAAAGAACACCCTTATGCAAGAGTATTCTTTGAATAAAGAACAATTTT
>URRX01000175.1 GCA_900550345.1 uncultured Anaerococcus sp.
TAATGTGTTAAGTTTAATATATAAGATATAAAAGGGGAAGTGATATAAATTTTATTAGAGAAAAATTGTTTGGTAGGTCTTGTAAATTTTTAAAAAGTGAAGGAGAAAAAATGGCAGAATTTGAAAAAGGCGACAAAGTAATGTTAACTGAAGATTTAAATTGGAGTATTAGTAAAGGTGAAGTTGGAATAGTAATAGATTGGGATTTTTTTGATTTTACAAAGGTAAAATTTGATAATGGAGAAGAAGTATTAGTTGATAATAAAAAATTAATGAAAGTCTGACAAATTATTATATGTATCTGTATGATAATTTATATATCAAATTTATGAAATTAAAATAAACAAAAAAAGAGCAAGAAAACTTGCTCTTTTTTTATATAAATTTTAATTATTTATTTGATCCAGCGTCTGAAGCAGGTGTGCTTGCATCGTTTGATGAAGGTGTGCTTGCTGCGTTTGAATCTGTTGTACTAGCGTTTGAATCAGCTTTTTCTGTTGTTGTAGTAGAAGCTGGTGTGCTTGCTGCGTTTGAATTTGATGTTGTTTCAGCTTTATTTCCACAACCAACTAATGCTAGTGATAGTGCTAATACTGGTAATACTTTTTTAATTTTCATTGTTTAATCCCCCTGTTTAAAAAAATATACTTACTATCATTCCCGATAGTAATTATAATATACCAGAATATAAGTGAAAATTCAAATAGTCATTTGAAAAATATTTTTGTTTTATAATATATAATTATTTTTTTAATAATATAAGTAGGATTAAATTTCTATATTTACCCAATCACCTTTTCTAAACCTAGTCCATAAACCAACAAATCTAGATATTTGATCTGCCATAATTCCCATCCAAATTCCTTGGATTCCTAAATGAAGGACATTTACAAAAAATAGGGTCGCTGCAGATCTTATGAAGGTAATTGATATCAAACTTACTGCAAGAGTATATTTTACATCACCAGCGGCTCTTAGAGCACCACCAAAAATTATTTGAGAAATTTGAAAAATTACTATAAAAATTAAATAGAATGTGATGATTGATCCCATTGCTATAATTTTTTCATCGTCAAAAAACATTCTAAAAATATTTTTTCTAAATAAGACTAAAATTATTGAAATAATTATTGAAATTGAAAGTCCAATTTCTTGACAAGTTTTTCCATACTTTATGGCCTCATCTTTTTTTCTAGCTCCGAGGGCATTTCCTGTAAGGGCGACTGCTGCAACTTGCATACCATCTCCAAAAGAAAATGAAAGAGATAATAAATTCATTCCTACGTTGTGAGCTGCAAATTGATCTGTACCAAGTTTTGCAGCAGTTATAGCTGTAACCAAAAATCCAATTCTTGCGGCAATATTTTCAACAAAAATATTTGATCCAAGAGCTAAAATTTCTTTAAAAATAAAATTTGAAAATCCTAGAGCATATTTTTTAATAAGTTTAAAGGACATGTAAGATGTTCTTCTAAAAAGTGAAGAAAAACTCATTATAGCTGCAACAAAAGTTCCCAAGACTGTAGCAAGACCAGCTCCAGCAACTCCAAGTTTTGGAAAACCTAAATTACCATTTATTAATAAATAATTAAAAAGTATGTTTACTAAAGATGAAACTAAATTTGTTGTAAAGGCAATTTGAGTATTTCCACTTCCTCTTTGACCAGCATTAATAGTCATAGAAATAACATTAAAAATCAAGCCTCCCATTATAATTCTGAAATAGGAAACTCCTAAATCGTGAGTATCAGGTGATGATCCAGAAAGTTTTAGAATTTGTGGTGTAAAAATTGCAAAAACGGACGAAATTATAAGACACAATAATAAAGCAACAATCATTGCCGTAACCATAGTTTGATTTGCCATTTTTTTGTCTTGTTCACCTTTTCTTCTTGCAACAAGGGCAGAGACAGAAACTGAAATTGCAATAAAAAATGATAGGGCTATAAATTTTGGTTGAGTTGTAAGCCCAATTGCTGCAACAGCATTTGGTCCAATTGAAGAAACCATAAAAGTATCAATTAAACCTGCCAAGGCTATAAAAAAAGATTCCAATACGGAAGGCCAAGCTATTTGCAAAGCTCTTTTCCAATACCTATTTTTTATCAAAAAATCACCTTCCTCCTATAATTTTTTTAAAATTTTATTAACATAAATATCCTCGGTTTTATCATCTAAATCTATCTGCAAATTAAGAATTTTTGCAATAATTTCCTTGGTTTTTTTAATACTTATTCTATAATCATCATTTTTCAAAAAATGTGCTAGAAAAATAGAATCAAATAAATCTCCGCTTCCACCAAAAGATTTATTTAAATAAGTATATTCTTCTTCTATATAATCTTTATCTTTTGATAGAATAAAATGTTTATTTTTCTCTTCTATGCTAGTTATAATTACTTTTTTTTCATTTTTTTCAAAAAAATCTACTATTTCATAAGGAGTCTTAAATTTAAAATCAGTTAAAAGATTTGCTTCAGTAAGATTTGGTATTATAATATTTG
>URRX01000176.1 GCA_900550345.1 uncultured Anaerococcus sp.
ATTTTCAACTAACCTTTTTGAATTATATATACTCATTGATTTTTCTATACCTTCTTCTATTATCATTTTGATAGCATCACCAGCTAAGATAACTTCATCTTCAATAATTTTTGCTTCTTCTTTAGAAAATCCACTTAAAACAAAATTAGCCAAATCCATATATTCTGGTTTTTTGCCAACTGATACTTTTATTCTTGGAAAATCATCAAATTTTAAATTATAAATAATTGATTTCATTCCATTATGAGTACCAGCTGATCCTTTTTTTCTTATCCTAATTGAACCAAAATCAATATCGATGTCATCATAAATGACAATTAATTTATCGTGATCAAAATCAAAATAGTTAAATATTTCTCTTAAGGCTTCTCCTGAATTATTCATATATGTTTGAGGTTTTACGAGCATAATTTTTTGGCCAGAAATTACTCCCTGGCCAATTAAAGATTTGAATTTAATTTTTCTTACATCTATATCATATTTTCTTGCTAAATAATCAATTGTTATAAATCCAGCATTATGTCTTGTATTCTCATATTTCAATCCAGGATTGCCTAATCCTACAATATAATACATATACTATTTCTCATCATCAAATAAACCACTTATTGATTCATTTGTATTAATTCTATTGATGGCTTCTGCTAATAATGGAGCAATGGACATTTGTTTTATTTTTTTTATTTTCTTTTCTTCAGGTAATTTTATTGTATCAGTAATTACTACTTCTTTTACACATGAATTTTCTAATTTTTCACAAGCATTAGAACTTAACACACCATGAGTTGCAGCAATTGAAACATCTTTTGCACCATGTTCTTTTAAATAGTTTGCTGCATTACAAATTGTTCCTGCTGTATCAATCATGTCATCAACTAAAATACAATGTTTACCTTCAAAATCTCCAATAACATTCATAACCTCAGAAACATTTGGTCTTGGGCGTCTTTTTTCAATTATTGCAATGGTTAATTTTAAAGAATCAGCAAAGTTTCTTGCTCTAGTTACTCCACCTAAATCTGGACTTACTACAACATAATCATCAGGATTATTAAAAGCTTCTTTAAAATGAGATGAAAGTAGTTTTACAGCTGAAAAATGATCTACAGGTATATCGAAATATCCTTGTATTTGTCCAGCATGAAGGTCCATTGTGATAACTCGATCTGCTCCTGAAACCGCAATCAAGTTTGCAACAAGTTTAGCACTAATAGGCTCTCTACCTCTTGTTTTTCTATCTTGTCTTGCATATCCATAATATGGGACAACAACATTTACATATTTTGCAGAAGCCCTTCTACAAGCATCTGTCATAATAAGTAATTCCATTAAATTATCATTTGTTGGATATGAAGTCGGTTGGATAATATAAACGTCTTTACCTCTAACAGCTTCATTTATTTTTATATTAATTTCACTATCCGCAAATTTTTTAACTTCTACTTTTCCTAATTCAAGTCCCAATGAACTTGCAACTGCTTGTGCCAAATCTGGGTTAGAATTTCCAGAAAATAATATCATTTCTCCCCTATTAATATGTGATGAATCTCTACATTCACTCATTCTATTTTTGCTCCTTTAATTTTTCTAAATCTCTTTTTTTCTTTTTGTCTACATAACCAGATATATTTTTTTGCTCTGCTCTTTCAATTGAAAGAACTCCCTCATCTACATCATTTGTAATTGTAGATCCTGCAGCAATATACCCTTCTTTTTTTACATGAACTGGTGCTACCAAATTAGAATTTGAACCTATAAATGCTCCATCCTCTACATTTGATCTATGTTTAAATTTACCATCATAGTTTACAAAAATAACTCCACATCCAACATTTATATCTTTACCTAAATCAGCATCTCCTATATATGCAAGATGTCCAGCTTTTGTACCTTCATCAACATTAGCATTTTTAACTTCAACAAAATTTCCAATATGAACATTTTTTCCTAATTTTGCTTTAGGTCTTAAATGTGAAAATGGACCTATATCAGTACCTTGATCAACAAAAGATTTTTCAATTACAGAATTATCTATTTTAACATTATTTTTAATTATAGAATCTTCAATTCTAGAAGATCCTTCAATTATACAATTTTCTCCTATTTCTGTATCACCTAAAATTTTACAAGGCCCTGAGATTATAGTATCTTTACCAATTTTAACATCTTTTTCAATATTTACTATACTAGGATTTTCTATAATTACACCATTTAACATATGGTATTCGTTAATTCTTTCTCTTAATAATTTAGCTGCATAAGCTAATTCTTTTTTATTATTAATACCATAAAATTGATCAGGATCACAAACTACAAAAGATTCAACTTTCTTACTATCATTGTTTAAAATTTCAATACAATCTGTTAAATAGTATTCATTAGAACTATTATTTGTATCAATTTTTTTCAAAGATTCTTTTAAATCTTTT
>URRX01000177.1 GCA_900550345.1 uncultured Anaerococcus sp.
GATTTAACTGATACAAGTTTATCTTTTGCATATAAGTCGAGATTTTTTCTATAAGATATCTTATCGATATCCTTATCCTTTTCTATTATTAACCTATCTTCATTTTTTATTCCATAACTTGCTCTAATACTTATATCTGGATGCTTATTTTTATTTAAAGTTTTTCCTAGAGTTTTTCTCATAGAAGGTCCAGTCATGAAAAGAGCTACCACAACCATAGAAGCTAGCATAATCATTATAAATATAGAAAAAATCTTTCCCTTAGTATTTTTTATATCCCTAAAAATAGACTTATAATAATTCTTTTTTTTCATTTTACCACTCTATATCTTCAACATTTACTGGATTTTCATTCTTATATGAATTTACTATTCTTCCATCCTTAAGCTCAAATACCTTATCTGCTATATCTTTTATAGCCCCATTATGGGTTATAATTATAACAGTAGTATTTAGGTTTTTAGCAGTATTTTGTAATAATTTTAAAATTGATTTTCCAGTCTTATAATCTAGTGCTCCGGTTGGCTCATCACACAATAAGAGTTTTGGATTTTTAGCAATAGCCCTTGCAATAGCTACCCTTTGTTGCTCTCCACCAGAAAGTTGTGATGGAAAAGAATCTTTTCTATTTGAAAGTCCGACTTCATCCAAGGACTTATTCGCATCCATATTATCTTTTGCAATTTCACTTGCAAGCTCGACATTTTCAATACTAGTAAGGTTTGGAATTAAATTGTAGAATTGAAAAACAAATCCAACATCATCTCTTCTATACCTAGTTAATTCCCTCTCATTCATATTAGATAATTTCTTATTATCTACTATGATTTCACCTTGGCTTAAGGTATCCATACCTCCAATCATGTTCAATAGTGTTGTCTTACCAGCACCACTTGCTCCGACAATTATAATCAAATCTCCCTGGTCAATTGAAAGATTTATATCATTGTTAGCAATTATTTTGTTTTTTCCTACAACAAAATATTTATATAAATTTTTTATTTCAATATATGCCATAATTCTAATAATTTTTTAATGCTCTTTCTATTTTTCTTTTAGCATCATTTTTCTTAATAGTCTCTCTCTTATCATAATTTTTCTTACCTTTTGCAAGAGCAATTTCCGCCTTAATAAGACCTTCTTTTAAATAAATTTTATTTACAATCATTGTATATCCTGCTTGAGAAACTTTTCCTATAAGTTTATCAATTTCTTTTTTATGGAGTAAAAGTTTTCTAGTTCTAATAGGATCAATATTTTTTTCATATGATTGTTTGTAAGGAGTTACATTCATATTATAGATGAATAATTCTCCTTTATAATCTCCCACATGGGATTCTTTAATTGAAACTTTCCCTTCCCTTATACTTTTAACTTCATTTCCCTTTAGTTCAATTCCAGCTTCATACTTTTCTTCCAAAAAATAATCGTGTTTTGCTTTTTTATTGTTGGCTAATATTTTCAAATTATCCCTCCATCAAATCAAAATCTATATTTCTTTTTTCAAGATCAACATTTTTAACTTTAATTAATACTTTTTGACCTATCTTATACCTTTTATTATTATCTGTATTAAGGCAAGTTAATTTATCATCAATATATTCAAAATGACTTTCAGAAAACTTATACATAAAACAGCCTTCAACAGTATTTTCTAATTCTACAAAAATTCCAAAATCTGTTATTGATGAAATAATTCCTTCGAATTTTTCTCCAATATATCTTTTCATATATTTACACTTATAAAGGTCTTCCACATCTCTTTCACATTCTTCACTGTTTCTTTCTGTAATTGATAAGTGTTCGGCAAACTTTGAAAGCTTCTTTTCAAGTGAAGTTTGGCTAATAGATTCCAATTTATTTTCAACAAAATCTTTAACAAGTCTATGGACAATAAGATCTGGATACCTTCTTATCGGAGCTGTGAAATGTGTATAATATTTTGTGGCAAGACCAAAATGCATATCCCTATAATTAGTATATTTTGCCTTTCTCATAGTTCTAAGCATCAACATATTAATAAGACTTTCATCATCTTTTCCGCTTATTTGTTTTAAAATATCTTGAAAATCTTTAGGGTGAAGTTCTTTTCCCTTAATATTATATCCAAGTGTATTTAAAATATTTTTAAAAGATTCTACCTTCTCTTCTTTTGGCTTTTCATGAATCCTATAAATTGATGGAAAATCCATAAAGGCAAATAAACTTGCTATAGTTTCATTTGAAACCAGCATAAATTCTTCAATCATCTTATTTGCAGATCCTCTTTCAAATAAAGAAATATTTAATACTTCACCTTGATCATTCACATCAATTTGGCTTTCAGTGAAATTAAAGTCTATAGATCCTCTTTTTTCTCTTTTTTTCTTTAAAATTTTATAAAGTTCATTAAATAAATCTAATTTTT
>URRX01000178.1 GCA_900550345.1 uncultured Anaerococcus sp.
AAATTGATAAAATATGAAAATGTATCTATGATTTATTCAGGTCATAAAAAAGTTTTGGATAATTTAAATTTTGAAATCAAAGAAGGGGAGTTTTTTGTAATTGTTGGACCTAGTGGCAGTGGAAAAACTACTACTTTAAAACTTATAAATAGGTTAATTGAACAAAGTGAGGGGGATATATTTTTTAATGATAAAAAATTAAAAGATTATCCTTTAAGAGATTTAAGACTTAATATGGGTTATGTTCTTCAACAAATTGCTCTTTTTCCAAATATGACTGTAGCTGAAAATATTGGTCTTATTCCTGAAATGAAGAAAATGGATAAGAAAAAAATAAATGAAACCATCGATGAACTTTTGGAAAATGTTGATTTGGATCCTAAAGTTTACAAAGATAGACTTCCAGAAGATTTATCTGGTGGTGAAAAACAAAGAATTGGGATTTTAAGAGCAATTTCTGCAAATCCAAAAGTTTTGTTAATGGATGAGCCATTTTCAGCACTTGATCCAATTAGTAAAAATAGTCTTCAAGATTTAATTAAAAAAATCCATGATAAGTATAAGATTACAACTGTTTTTGTAACTCATGATATGGATGAAGCTTTGAAACTTGCTGATAGAATTTGTGTAATGAAAAATGGAAAGATTATCCAAATAGCAAGTCCTTCAGAGATTATTAATAATCCTGAAAATAAATTTGTAAGTAAGTTTTTTGATAATGAAAGTAGGATAAACTATGAACAATTTAATTAAGACTTTTGTAGAAAGAAAATCAGATTGGTTTGTAGCTTTGTTTGAACATTTACAAATTTCACTAGTTTCATTAATAATTGCAATTTTAATTGCAGTTCCACTAGCAATATTTTTATCCAATAGGAAAAAATTAAATGAATGGATTTTACAAATTACTGGAATTTTTCAAACTATCCCTTCATTAGCTCTTCTAGGTCTTTTTATTCCCTTTATGGGAATTGGAAAAATCCCTGCAATTACTGCTCTTGTAATTTATGCACTTTTTCCAATATATCAAGCGACTATTACAGGATTTTCGGAAATTGATCCATCACTTGAAGAAGCTGCAACAGCATTTGGTATGACAAAATGGGAAAAATTAAAAAAATTTAAACTAAGTTTAGCTATGCCAATAATTATGTCTGGAATTAGAACTTCTGCAATAATGATAATAGGAACAGCAACACTTGCAGCTCTAGTTGGTGCAGGAGGATTGGGATCATTCATTCTTTTGGGAATAGATAGGAATGATTCAGCACTTATTTTAATTGGTGCAAATTCTTCAGCCCTACTAGCTATATTATTTGGTTCTTTAATTAAATTGTTAGTAAATAAAAAGCCAAAAAATATTTTTATTGCACTAATTATTACAATAATTATCACAATTATTAGCCTATTTTCTTTTGGAAAAAAAGACAATAAACTTATAATAGCAGGAAAATTGGGGGCAGAGCCAGAAATATTAATCAATATGTATAAAGAGTTAATTGAAGAAAATAGTGATATAAAAGTTGAAGTTAAGCCTAATTTTGGAAAAACTAGTTTTTTATATGAAGCTTTAAAAAATGATAGCATTGATATGTACCCAGAGTTTACTGGTACAATTACAAATTCTTTATTAGAAGAAGATCTTGGTAAAGTATCAAATGATCCTAAGGAAGTTTATAATTTAGCGAAAGAAAAAATTTATGACCAAGATAAATTAGTATATTTAAAACCAAGCAGGTTTCAAAATACTTATGCTCTTGCAATAAAAGAAGATTATGCAAAAGAAAATAATATTAAAAATATTAGTGATTTAAAAAAAGTTGAAAATAATATTACAGCTGGATTTACTCTTGAGTTTAATGACAGAGAAGATGGAAACAAAGGTCTTAAATCTTTGTACGATTTAAATTTTGATGTAAAAACAATGGAGCCTGCATTAAGATATACTGCTATATCAAATGGTTCAATTAATTTGACGGATGTCTACTCAACTGATAGTCAAATTATAACTAATAAGTTAAAAGTTTTAGAAGATGATAAAAATTTATTTCCACCTTATCAAGCTGCTCCTCTTTTAAGAGAAGAAACTATCAAAAAGCATCCGGAATTGCAAGAAATATTAGAAAAACTAAGTGGAAAAATTAGTTCAGAAGAAATGACAAGAATGAACTACCTTGTAGATGTAGAAGGAAAATCTGCAAAGGAACTTGCTAGAGATTATCTTAAAAAAAATAAATTAATAAAATAATATTAAATAAGCTAAAGAAAAT
>URRX01000179.1 GCA_900550345.1 uncultured Anaerococcus sp.
CAATTATTGTAATAGCTCCCATTCCAGCAATTATAGCTATTTGATTTTCTTTTATATCTATGCCATCTAGTCCATCACATACTTTGGTTTTTATAATATTTTCCAAATTTTTATCAAGCTTATCTTCTAGTTTTTTAAGGCTTTTAGCTGAAATATCTGTAGCAAGTATATCTTTTGATATATTATTTTTTGCTAAATATAAAGGGACTAATCCATGATCAGTCCCAATATCTATTACACTTTTACCTTCTTCGACTAGATTCGCTATTTTTTCTAATCTTTTAGTAATTTTCATTTTATAAAAAGTCTTTCAATAATTCACTCTTATTAGGCGATTTTAATTTTCTTAATGCCTTTGCTTCTATTTGTCTAATTCTTTCACGAGTTACATCAAATTCTTTACCAACTTCTTCTAGAGTTCTAGGAGTTCCATCAATCAAACCAAACCTTAATTGTAAAACTCTTTTTTCTCTTGCACCAAGGCAAGATAAAACATCATTTAATTGGTCTCTAAGCATAGAATAATTTGCTGCATCATCCGGATTTATAGCTGTATCATCTTCGATGAAATCTCCCAAGTGGCTATCTTCTTCTTCACCAATTGGTGTTTCCAAACTTACCGGTTCTTGGGCAATTTTTCTAATTTCTTGAACTTTTTCAACTTCAATTCCCATTTGTTCAGCAATTTCTTCATTTGATGGATCGCGTCCCAAATCTTGAACTAATTGTCTTTGAATTCTAACTAATTTATTTATAGTTTCAACCATATGAACTGGTATCCTAATTGTTCTTGCTTGATCTGCTATTGCACGAGTTATAGCTTGCCTAATCCACCAAGTTGCATAAGTTGAAAATTTAAATCCTCTGTTATAATCATATTTATCAACTGCTTTCATAAGTCCCATATTTCCTTCTTGAATTAAATCCAAAAAGCTCATTCCACGACCTACATATTTTTTAGCAATTGAAACTACAAGTCTTAGGTTTGTTTCGGCAAGTTTTTGTTTTGCCCTATTTGCATCAAATATTGCTCTGTTTAATCTTTTAACATCATCTGCATCAAATCCTTGATCTTCAAATATTTTGGTGCACAAATTTTTAGTTTTTACAAATCTTTCCAAATCTTTTACACTTGATTCAGAAAGGGCTCTATATTCTGACACTTGTTTTGCTTTATTTGCAAAATTCATTAGGTCATTAATCAAAAGTCTATCATTTGTTTTAAATATTTCATCTTCAGCACCTTTTTTATAAAGATCAGAAAATGCTAAATAAATTAATGAAACAATATCATCTGATTCTTCAGCCGAAACAAGTTTTCCAAAATTATCAAATAAGTCACATAAAATATTTGCTTCTTTTTCACTTAATTCTTTGTCAGATATAGATTTTTGAGCAATATTACAAATAAGTATTTTTGACTTAATTGCTTCTAATTGTTCATCAGTTAATTCTTGATTTAACATATTTTCAAACTGATTTCCTATTTCAATTAAAGAATTTAAGTTTGTTTGTATCTCTTGATCTATTTTTTTATTTTCAAGAATTTGTTGATTTGCACTAAGAATTGTTATTGAAATATCTCCATAAAAAATATCCAAAGCAAGTTTCATTTTATTTTGCTTGGTTAATTTTCTACCGTTTTTACTTCTTAGAGCAATATCTCCAAGCTCCATCTTCTTAGCTAAAAATATTTCCTCGTGAGCATCTAAAAGTTTTACTTTTCCAATTTCTTTTAGGTACATTTTTACAGGGTCGTCCACTTTTATACCAGTGATAGTTTCTTCTTGAATGATTTTTCTTTCAACTTTTTGCTTGTTTGATACTTTTTTCATATGATCTTCAAGTTTTTCATCAGAAAAATCTTCATCGTCTATATCGTCTATTATTTCATCATCTTCTTCCTCTAAGACAATTCTTTCCTCTTCGACTATTTCTATTCCATTAGATATAATTTGGCCTATAACATATTTTTTGCTTTCATCTTCCATCTCTTTAAATGTCTCAAAAGTATAGACTTGCTTATAAGTTACAATTCCATCTTGAGATTCACTAATAGATTTAAATTCATCTATTATTTCTTTTAGAAGATCATCTTCTAGCATTTTCTCATTATCACTAGTCATAAGTCTCCCCTCCACTTTGAAGTGATTAGTCTCTATTTCTTAATTTTTTCAATAATTTTCTTCTATTTTCTAAATTTATCTTTTCTTTTAATTCATTGGCTACAATTTTAT
>URRX01000180.1 GCA_900550345.1 uncultured Anaerococcus sp.
AAGGAAATAATCACATATATCATATGTGATCATTCCTGCCATATCAAACAAATCTTCTATATTTTCATTTTTATTTCTTTGAAAAGATAGTATTAATAAAGATTTATCTTTAGAAAGTTCATTTGAAAGTTCTTTTATAAATTTAAGTTCATTATGATTTTTTGAATTTATTAAAAACACATTCATGCTATTCTCCATTTGTATTTTCTTGTGTATTTACATTATTTTGATTATTATCCTGATCATTTTTTTCATTATTATCTTTATTTTTATCTACAACAATGCTTTGATCATCAGGATTTATTTTAATATCAAAATATTTACAAACTATATCTCTTACAACTGGACCACAATTTATTGATGTTCCAGCTTGAACCATAAATACTGTTATAGCAATTTCTGGGTCATCATAAGGTGCAAATGCCACCATCCAAGCATAGGAATCGTAATCAGATCCATCTGGATTTTTTCCTTCAACTTCTGCAGTTCCTGTTTTTTCTCCAACTTCTATTGGTATATCCCTAAAGAATTTAAAAGCTTGGGCTGCTTGTAATGCACCATATTTTATATCTTCAAAGTTTTTAGGATCTTTTACAGGAATTTTAGATCTTTTTACTTGATTTTTAAATAAAACATCTTTTGAATTATGATTAGTAACCTTATCAATCAAAGTATATTTATTTAAATAACCACCATTTGAAATTGTTGATATAACCCTATTCATTTGAAGTGGAGTATATGAATTTTGTCCTTGACCAATTACAATATTTAACATATCTGTAATATCCCATTCAGCTTGATTTAAGAAAGTATATTTTATACTATCAGCAAGCCCTGATTGTTCACCTTCAAGAACTTTTTCTGGTTCGTATCCATATTTATCAAGTTTTTTGATCAATTCATCTCTTGAAATTGATTTTGGTTTATTTGCTAATTTTACAATATTTTCAATATCTTTATTAAAATCATCTTTTGATTTTTTAGTATTTGATTTTAGATATTTATTTAAATTTTCTTCAAGATATTGTTTTAACAATGTTTTTGTTACTTCTAATTTTTTCTCTGTTGAAGGTATGTTTCCTCTAGATTCGCTAGGAATATTTATTTCTATACCGGTTGTTTCATCAAGACCCAACATTTCTGCTGTTTTTCTTATATCATTAAGTTCAAGTTTCACACCAATACTTTTTCCATTTGAAGGATTTTCTCCCAAAGCTAGTGTAAAGAAATAATAGTTACATGAAACTTTTAAAGCATCATATAAGGTTTCATCGCCATGTTTTATACCATATTCAGTCCATGCCAGACAAGAAAATCTTCTGTTTCCTATATCCATAAATCCATTACAGTAATTTAATCTTTGTGGATCTAAGCCTTTTTCTAAGGCCGCAAGTGAAGAAACTAATTTAAATGTAGAACCTGGCATTACAGCCGTTTGACTAGCCATATTTAACATTGGTCTTGGTGCTAATACAGTTGAATTTTCTGGAACTTGTAAGCTCTCCCAATCTGTATTAGAAATTCCTGTAGAAAATAGATTCGGATCATAATTAGGATATGAAGCAGATGCCAAAACTTCTCCAGTTTTTACATTACTTACAACAACAGCACCACTAGCTGCATAATTACATCTAACCGGTGGAACGTAATTTCCATAAATAGATTCGTAAGCTGTACCTGTTCTTATAGCTTCGAGCATTGCTGCCAAAGTTCTTTCAGATTCTTTTTGTAAATTTGCATCTATAGATAGATAAACATCATTACCTGGCTCAGAAGGAGTTTGTGATAAAGTTTTGATTCTATTTCCTGATGAATCAACTGTCACAATACTTTTACCATTTTTACCTCTTAAGGTCTCTTGGTAGGATTCTTCTATTCCAGTTTTTCCAACAATTTCATCTCTTAAGTAAGAATCTTGGTTTACATATTTTTCAACTTCATTATCAGTTGCAATTGGTCCCATATAACCAAGTACATGACTTGCAAGATTTCTATTTGGATATGATCTTATTGGTATAGTAGCAACATCAATTCCATTAGATTTTTTAATATTTTCCTCAATTCTTAAAACTGTAGATTCATCTAAATTATACACTAAATTAATTGGCCTAAAACCATATGATCCTTGTTTATTTACAATATTATCAATAGTTAATATTCCACAGGCTTCATAATTATTATCATTTTTTATATCTGAAACTGATTTTATATAATCAAGAATTTCTTTTGCATTT
>URRX01000181.1 GCA_900550345.1 uncultured Anaerococcus sp.
TTCTTTCGCAAACTCATTAATAATATCTGTAGATTTTTCATTTTTATAGCAGATTCTATAAAGTCCGTCTAGTATTAATTTGAAGTCTTCCATACTAATCTAAATAAATTCCTTCTTTAAAATCATTGCCTAATAAAAAAGACTTTGTATCCATGGCTTTTTTCCCTGGAAATTGAATTATTTCAATTCTTATTCCACCATTTTTGCAACCTATTATTATCTTATCATTTTTATTAGCCTTATAGACAAATGATTCTTTTGGATTTTCAATATCTACTGGACTTGCTTTTAAAATTTTTACATTTTGTCCAGAATATGAAAAATAAGCCTTAGGAAATTCTGAAAAAGCTCTTATTTTATTAATTATTTCTTCTTTACTTTGGGAAAAATCGATTTTTCCCATATCTTTTGTAATTTTTTTTGTAAATGTTGCCTTCTCATCATCTTGTTTTATTCTTTTGTCAATAAGATCATTATAATTTAATAAGGAAAATAAAATTGCCTTACTTCCAAGTTTTGATAATTTTTCACTTAATGAAGTAAAATCATCATCTTCTTTTATATCCAATTCTTTTTGATATAAAATATCTCCAGAATCCATTCCTTTTTCTATTAACATAGCTGATGCATGGGTTTTTTTATCACCATTTAATAGGGTAAATTGAACTGGACTTGGTCCCCTATATTTCGGCAATGATGATGGGTGTAGGTTTATAATTTTATTTTTAAATTCATCTAATAATTTCTCTTTTATTAATTGTCCAAAAGCAACGACTACAATAAAGTCTATTTTTTTATCTTTTAATATATTTATAAATTCTTCAGTATTCACACTATATGGAGTAATAACTTCCAAATTATTATCTAAGGCATATTGTTTAATTACAGTTGGTTTAAATTTATTTCTATTTCTTTTTTTATCTTTTCCACTAACTACTAAACTTACATTTATATTTTCATTATTATTAAGAATATCCAAAGTTTCTAATGAAAACTTTGGACTTCCCATAAAACATATATTTAATTTTTTAGTCAAATTTAACTTCCTCTTCATAATTATCTATAAATAAAACTCCGTTTAGATGATCTATCTCATGACAAAGAGCTACAGCTTTTAATCCTTCAGCTTCAATTTCTTTTTCATCTCCATTTTCATCTAAGTATTTTACAATTACATGGGCAGGTCTTTTCACATTTGCATTGAAATTAGGAACTGAAAGACAACCTTCAACTCCAATTTGCTCTCCATCTTTTTCGATGATTTCTGGATTTACAAGTTTTATTAGCCCATCTTCATCTCTAATATCTACAACTATAACTCTTTTTAAGAGTCCAACTTGTGGAGCTGCAAGTCCAACTCCATCAGCCTTATACATAGTTTCTGCCATGTCTTCTAACAAAATTTTTATTCTATCATTAACTTCTTTAACTTCTTTTGAAGTTTTTCTTAAAATTGGATCTCCAACTTGTCTTATATTTCTAATAGCCATTTTTTCTCCTTTAATTTTTTTCTTCAAAGTCTATGGAATAAATTTTTGATATCCCACCATCTCCAATTGTCACACCATGAATTTTTTCTGCAAGTTGCATGGTAGTTTGTCTGTGAGTTATCATTATAAATTGAGTATTATTTGATAGGGATTTTAGATAATCTATATATCTTTTTATATTAGATTCATCCATAGCCGCATCAATTTCATCTAATAGAGAAAATGGTGCAGGATTTGTTTCAAATATTGCAAAAAGTAAAGCCACTGCTGTAAGTGATTTTTCCCCACCAGATAAAAGTGAAATATTTTTTGTACTTTTTCCTGGAGGACAAGCTGATATATCAATTCCAGCGTCAAGTAAATCATTTGAATCCAGGCTTAATTTTGCATTTCCGCCCATAAATAATTCTTTAAATATTCTTTGAAACTTTTCATCTATTATATTGAAATTTTTGATAAATTCATCTTTCATTTCATCTTCAAGTTTTTTTATCATTTTTTCAATATCTTTTTTTGACACTTCCAAATCAACTTTTTGCCTATCTAAAAACTCAAATTCATCATTTACTTTTTTGTAATTTTCTTTTGAATTTTCATCAAAAAATCCAACATTTCCAAGTTTTTTTTGTAGATAAAATAAGTCTTCTTTTTTCACCTTATATTCTTTATCATTATATTTATTTTCTTTTAATTTTTCTAAGGGTTTTGAAATAAATGGTCTTATTTCATCTTCCAAAT
>URRX01000182.1 GCA_900550345.1 uncultured Anaerococcus sp.
AATGTATTTCTTTCTTGTATATGAGTTGAACAAATATAATGAAATTTAGGAAAAATAATTCAAAATTAATAGGAAAGCTTTATTATGTAGAGTTTTTATTAGATCAACAATATGCCTATATTAAGTATAAGGGAAAAATGCACTTTTTTGATAAGGAAAGTCAAAAAAATATTCTTCTACAAGGAGATTTTAAATGAAAAATATATTAATTACTGGTGGAGCAGGCTACATTGGGAGTCATGTATCAGTTGAATTATTAAATAAAAATTACAAGGTTATAGTGTATGATAATTTAACAAATTCATCAAAAATTTCAGTGAAAAGAGTTGAAGAAATTACTGGAAAAAATATAACCTTTTATGAAGCTGATATACTTGATGAGAAAAGATTAAGCGAAGTTTTTGAAAAAGAAAAAATAGATGTGGTAATTCATTGTGCAGCTTTAAAATCTGTAGGTGAATCAGTAAAAAAACCTCTAGAATATTATCACAACAACATTACAGGAACCTTATCTTTGTTAAAAATTATGAGAAAATATTCTTGTAAAAATATTATTTTCTCATCATCAGCAACAGTTTATGGAGATCCAGAAAGTGTTCCAATCACTGAAGATTTTCCAAAAGGAACTTGTACAAATCCATATGGATGGACTAAATCTATGATGGAACAAATTATGACAGATTTACAAAAATCAGATCCAGAATGGAAAGTTGTTCTATTAAGATATTTTAATCCAATAGGAGCACATAAATCTGGAAAAATTGGAGAAGATCCACAAGGAATTCCAAATAATCTTTTACCATATATTGCTCAAGTTGCAGTTGGAAAACTTGATTATTTGAGTGTTTTTGGAGATGATTATGACACAGTTGATGGAACAGGAGTTAGAGATTATATCCATGTAGTAGATCTTGCAAAAGGTCATGTTCTTGCTGTTGATAAAATTGATAAATTAAAGGGAGTTTCAATATTTAATCTTGCAACAGGAAAGGGATATTCTGTTCTTGAAGTTTTAAAAGCTTTTGAAAAAGCTTGTGGAAAGAAAATTTCCTATAAAATTGTACAAAGACGTGAAGGGGATATTGCAAAATGTTATGCTGATGCAAGTAAAGCTTACAAAGTTTTAGGTTGGAAAGCAGAAAAAGATATTGATCAGATGTGCGAGGATTCTTGGAGATGGCAATCACAAAATCCTAATGGTTATAAAGAAAAGGAGTAATAATGAATACAACACTAGTAGTTCTTGCTGCAGGAATTGGCTCAAGATATGGACAAGGAATAAAACAGCTTGCAAAAATGGATGATAATGGTTATACAATAATTGATTATTCAATTTATGATGCAATAAAAGCTGGATTTAATAAGGTTGTTTTTATAATCAGAAAAGATATAGAAAAAGATTTTAAAGAAATAATAGGAAGTAGAATTGAAAAAATTATAGATGTCGAGTACGCATATCAAGATATGGAATTACCAGATGGATTTGAAAGTCCAAAAGACAGAAAAAAACCATGGGGAACAGTTCATGCATTGCTTTCTACTAAAAATATAGTAAAAGAACCATTTTTAATAATAAATGCAGATGATTACTATGGAAAAGGTGTATTTGATTCGCTTCATGAATTTCTTGTAAAAAGCGATAAAAAAGTTGATAACAAGTTACAAGTTGCTATGGCAGGATATAAATTAAAAAACACCTTATCAGATAAAGGAACTGTAACAAGAGGAGTTTCTATTGGAAACGAAGAAAATAAACTTGTGGATATAATAGAAACTCATGAAATCAAATTAGAAGATGATAGAAAAATATCAAGCGAAGAAAATCTCGATGAAAATATACTAAACCTAGAATCAACAGTATCAATGAATCTTTGGGCATCATTTCCAGAATTTATTGATATGAGCGAAGATTATTTTATAAAATATCTAGAAATAAATAAAGAAAGATTAGATTCTTGCGAATATGTTCTTCCAGAAATGATAGGGGAATTTATTGAAGAAAATAAAGCTGATGTAACAATAATTCCTACAAATGATAAATGGATAGGAATAACCTACAAAGAAGATTTAATTCCAGCTCAAAAATCTTTCCAAAAAATGTTTGACGACGGATTATATCCTTATGATATTTGGGAAAAATAAATTATTAAAAAGCGCCTAAAATGATGAACTGACCCCCAAAAGTTAGACCAAAAACTAACTAAAGGAGGTCAGTTTTTT
>URRX01000183.1 GCA_900550345.1 uncultured Anaerococcus sp.
ATTGTTTTTAGCTTTAAGTCTTATACTATTTGCTATAAGCTTAATTTTTAATAAAAATTTTAGATCTTTTGACATGATTGAAATTGGAGCTAATGTTCTATCTCTAGTTTTTTATATCATTTCTTTTGTTTTAATTAAACCTGTCCTATCTTTAATAAAAAACATAGTTAGAGGTTTTAAGGGCTTAGATACTTTTGAATATTTTTCCTATATCAAAAAATATCTTTCTAAGGCTAATTTTTTGGTAGATAAAGTTGACGGGCCTATAAAAATATTTTTTACAATTTTTACAATTCTTGCAATAATTATGATGGCTATCTCAATTATATTAATGATAAAAAGATTTATAAGAAAATAAATAATAAAGCTCTTAAAATTATTTAAAACAATTTCAAGAGCTTTTATTATTTATGATTCATAAATGACTCGGTTATTCTCTTTCCAAGATTTTGCATAGAAGTAAATTGTGGACCTTGGCCATGGCTAACAGGATATGGATACTTGCTTAAGAAAGAAATAGCAAAAACTTCATCATCAATACTTATAAGCGCTATATCATTTTCAACACCTAAATTTGGTAGTTCTCCAGATTTTGAAATGCCTTTAGCATCTTTGGGTAAATTTCCTAATAATTTAAATTTTGATGTGGTATTATTTTCTCCCATAGCCTCCATCATTTTATTAGAATGATCTTTATTTACAAATTTTCCAAAATAAATATCTCTAAGTGCCATATTTAAATCTCTAGCACTTGCCATATTTTCCCTTCCTTCATGGAGCATCTTCCTATATAGTCCTGTTTTATTTTCTCCAGTAATTTTTTTAATTGTATCATTAATTTTTTGACTAGAAACTTCCATGTCATAATTTCCAATCAAATCAATCAATCTATTTGCCGACTCATTATTGGAATCTTTTAACATCAAATAAATATCATTTTCTACGTTTTTTTCATCCAAAGTCCCATCTTCAACCTGCTTATAAGCTTCAAGACCTATAAAAATTTTAATTGTTGATGCTGAAGGAATACTTTCTATTTGGGAATTAGAATTTTTAAAAATAGAAACTTTAGAATTTCCAATCAAAGAGTCAACAGCAACCTGCCAATCTCCCTCCAAATTTCCACATTCTTCGTCGATGATTTTTTCGATTTCTTTAGAAATTTCATCCTTTTTTATAGTCTTATCTTCTTTAATTTTATTTTCTTTAATTTTCTTTTTACTTTTTTCATCAGACTTATAATTTTTTTCACTCTCGTTTGTATTTTTGTTAGAATTTGATATTACTTTCTTATCTTTAGAAATTATACCAAAATTAGAAACTTTGAAAATAAAAGCAAAAGTTAAAATAAAAATTACAGTAAGACCTATCAAAATTTTTATATTTTTATTCATAATCTATCCATTTATATTTTTATTAAATATAAGCCCAAAAATATATTAACTATAAATTTAATAAAAACTTTTAAATTATTTATTATCTTTGTCAAATTTCATATAAGCTTCAGATATTCTTTTTCCTAAGTTTTGCATTGCTATAGCTTGATCACCATATTTATGGCTAACAGGACCAGGGTGTTCATTTAAAAAAGAAATTGCAAATACGCTATCTCCAACATCAATTATAGCAGAATCATTTTCTATACCCCCATCAGGGTACTCACCGGATTTATTTAATCCGATTGCTCCTTTTGGTAATTATCCCAATAATTTAAATTTAGATGTAGTAGTATTATTTGCCATTGCTTTTATCATTTTTTTAGAATGATCTTCATTAACAATTTCCCCATCATATATTGCAATCAATCCCTCATTTAAATCTTTAGCATTAGTAAGATTGGTTTTACCTATTTGATTCATTTTAGTATAAAGAACAGTTCTGTTTTTTCCAGTAATTTTATAAATAGTCCTACCGACATTTTTACTAGACTTATCTATATTATTGTCACCAATTAAATCAATTAATCTATCAGTTGCTTCATTATCAGAATTTCTAAGCATCAAATAAATATCTTCTTCCACATCATTTTCAGATAAAATCCCTTCTTCAACTTGCCTATAAGCCTCAATACCTATAAAAATTTTTATAGTTGAAGCTGATGTTTGATTAATATTTTTTGGAGAAGATTTTCTTTCAATAGAAATATTAGATTTTCCTCTAATACTATCAACTGCTACTTGCCAATTACCATCTAAATTTTTAGTTTCTTCAGAAATTATT
>URRX01000184.1 GCA_900550345.1 uncultured Anaerococcus sp.
AAAAGCTAGCATACTTATCTTTATAAGTTTTTAACCCCTCAAATGAATAAAAATGATCACCTAATTTAAATATCATATAAACTATTTTTTCTTGTAAAAAAGAGTGTCTCATAACTCCAACATTATAAAGTGGAGCCATACCTAGATCAAAATACTTCACTCCATTTTCTTTTAAATAAGAAAAAATATTAATAAATAAATAGTCCATAAGACCATCAATATTATCATCATAACGCATCAAATCAATTGTTGCCCAATTTTTATAATATATTGGACAAAGATTTGCAAAAGCTATAATTTTACCATCGGGATTTTTTACAAGACCTATATCGCCAGTATTTAGATAATCTCTATCAAAAAATCCTAGTGAAAATCCCTTTTCTTTTCCTTCGTCTAACCATGAATTTGAAACTTCCTGCAATCTTTTAATAGTTTTTTCATCAAAAGGCTTCTTTATAACTTCAAACTTATAACCTTCTCTGTCAATTTTGTTAATAGTTTTTCTGAGATTTTTCTTTTTCTTTCCATCTAAATTAAATTCTTCCAAATTAACATTGGCACTTTCTCCAAATTTCATAAAATTAAAACCATACTCATGAACTTTCATAGTTATCTCTTTATTAATTTCATAAAATACAATATTATAACCCAAATCGTCTGCATTATTAATAAACTCATCTAAAAGCTCATCAAAATAATTTTCATTTCCAATAGGATCTCCCATAACTATTACCTTATCAGAAACTGTCCTAATTTGCAGACACGCCAAGTCCTTTTCATTTTTTCTTAACCAAAATAGATTCTTATCATCCAAAAATGCCAAAAACGCTTCTTTAGAACCACCTTGGCTTTCAAGTAAGCTCATATACCTATCATAGTCAAATTTTTCTCCAACTTTTACTTTTGATCCTTGTAAATATCTTACCAAAAGATAGGACAATAAATAAATAATAGAGATAGTAACAATTATAGAAATAAAATTATATTCGAAAGGAATCACAATAAAGTCATTAGCCTCATTGATATTTACATCAATAATTGAACCATGTTTTAAAATCTTACCTACATAAACAATAAGCATAAAATTCGCCAAAATTAAATCTATAAACTTATCCTCACTCGCATAAATAAATTGTTTTGTATATAATTCATCTCTTGTAATAAGATTTATTACAAACACAATTATAATATATATGAGAGTAGATAAACTATATCCTGTTATATAGGTATATAAAAATACAAGTGTCAAAATAATAAAATTTAAAATAAAAGACTTCTTTTGTCTTGATATATAGGCTCTTGCCATAATTATAAAAATAAAACCAAACAAAAGAGAAGGAAATTGATAAATTGCAGACGCTCTTACAGGGTTTAACTTTGTAAGAATACCTCCTCCATAAGCCTTATCTGGTAAAGTAGCTGCTAAAATCATAAAAAGACCAAAAATATACATCAAAAAGGTATTTGCTACAATAAGTACATTTTTAAACAATCCTTTTATAAAATCTGCATCTTTAAACTGAAAAGCCTTAGTAAAATTCTTACTAAAAAATATAAAAGCTAAGCAAAATGGACCTATATAATAAGAAAGTCTATAAAGTAAAATCCAAGCAAGGGCTAATTCCTGATTAATACCTTGACTTTTTAGTGCAAATAAAATTATCAAATCAAATGAACCAATAGCACCTGGAATCATAGAAATATATCCAACAATATTTGCAGCAACAACCAAGGTTGAAAGGCTAATTAAATCAAATTTTACCCCCATCAAGTAACCTATAACTACAAAAGCACTCATTACTCCAAACCATTCAGCAATTGAAATAAATAGTAGTTTAAGTTGATTTTTCTTCTCAAATTTTATTTTTCCAATAAAAGATAATATTAGAACAATAGGGAGATACAAACTTGCTCCTACAAGCAATAATTTATAATTTTCTAAGATAGGATTTTCATGAAAACTAAAAGATATAAGTGATAAAATAGAAAAATATGACAAGCCGCAAGGTAAAAATACCAATAGTTCTATAATTTTTTTCACAAGCTTACTAGCTTCATGACCCTTACCATAAAAAGTTGTCCTAAGTCCAATAGAAATAAATCCACCAAGTCCTAATAAATCATTAAAATTATTTATACAAAATCCTGTTTCTGCTATGTATTTTTTATCATAATCATTACCAAGTTCTTTATTTAATACAAAATCAT
>URRX01000185.1 GCA_900550345.1 uncultured Anaerococcus sp.
GCCTTATCCGAAAAAACTATCAGCGAGTATCGATACGACCTTATTAATTTCATTTATTTTCAAATTTTAAGAAAGGTCTACTTTAATGATAAGGAAAATTTAGATAATGATATTAAAGATGAAAAAATTAATATAAATAAAATTTTTAACAAGTCTTTTATAAGTGACATTAATATTCAAGATATGTATTCTTATATATCATACTTAGATAACGAACTAAATGATAACTCTTCTACAAGATCTAGAAAAATTTCTGCTCTAAGATCTTTCTACAAGTATTTACATCAAGAAATCGAAATAATTGATAATAATATAACAGAAAAATTAAGAAATCCAAAAATACAAAAAAGACAGCCGGTTTATCTTACTTTGAGTGAAACCGAGCTTTTGTTAGATACTATAAACAAGGAAAAAAACGAATTTTTAAGAAACAGAGATTTAGCTATTGTTTTTACCTTTCTTACGACTGGTATGCGTCTTTCTGAACTTGTTAGTGTTGATTTGAAAGATATTAAAGATGATCATTTTTCAATTGTTGGTAAAGGAAATAAAGAAAGAACAATTTATCTAACCAAAAATTGTATAGATTTGATTGATAATTATATTATGATAAGAAAAAATTATTTAAAAGAATTTAAAGTTGATGCCCTATTTATTTCAACCAGAAAAAATAGAATATCTAATAGAGCGGTCCAATCAACTGTCGAAAAATATTTAAAAAAAGCTGGGTTTGATACAAGAGTCTATTCTACTCATAAATTAAGACATACAGCAGCAACTCTAATGTATAAGTATGGTAATGTTGATATAAGAGCATTAAAAGATGTTTTAGGTCATGAAAGTGTTTCAACTACACAAATTTATACCCATCTAGATGATGAAGATTTAAAAAATGCTGTTAATAAGAACCCATTATCAAATTTAAAAATATAAACTCTCTATACAAGAGAGTTTATATCTAATATTTTATTATCTATATATTTTTCTAGAACTTTCATTAGAGCTAATTTTCCATGGTATTTATTTAAACCACCTTGAAGATAAACTGTATAAGGTTTTCTAAGCGGTCCGTCGCATGATAATTCTGAAGTAGCTCCTTCTACAAAACCACCTGATGACATTATTACCTTATCTTCATATCCAGGCATATCATCAGCAATTGGTGTTAAATTGCAATCTACACTACATGATTCTTGAATAGCTTTTGCAAATAATTCTAATTTTTCACTTGAATTTAACTTAATTGCTTGAACTATATCACTTCTCGGATCATCTAATCTTGGAATTATTTCAAATCCTAAATTATCAAAAGCTTTCGCAAATAATAAGGCTACCTTTATAGATTCAATTGTAGTTTTGCTTGAGTAATAAAGTCCCTGCAAAACATTTCTTGTTGTTCCAAAACTTAAACCCTCATCTTTACCAATGCCTGGAGCTGTTAGAGTGTTTGAACAGTATTCTACTAATTCTTTTTTACCGGAAATATATCCTCCGGTAAGAGCTATTCCTCCACCAAGGTTTTTAATTAGAGATCCTGCCATAATATCTGCACCAATTTCTATAGGTTCTTTAGTTTCAGTAAATTCCCCATAGCAATTATCTACAAATATAATTACGTCTTGATTTACTTCGCGAATAGTATTAATAGCTTTTTCAATTTCTTCTATACTAAAAGCTCTTCTATTTGTATAACCAGTTGATCTTTGTATCATTACAAGCTTTATGTCGTCTTTTAATCTTTTCTTAATCTTATCATGTTGAAAATCTTGTTCGTTTTTTAATTCAATTTTTTCGTATTTTATCCCCTTAGATATTAAATTCCCTTTTTTATTTCCTTGAATTCCTATAACTTGTTGTAAGGTATCGTAAGGATCACCATTTATTGATAATATTTTATCACCGTAGTTTAATAGTGAATATAAAACTAAAGATATGGCATGAGTACCAGAAACTATATTGGGTCTAACTAAAGAGTCTTCTGACTTAAAAATTGATGAGAAAATTGATTCAACAACCTCTCTTCCAATATCAGCATAACCATAACCAGTTGCAGAATTAAAATGAATACTAGATAAATTATTATCCTTAAAAGCTTTTAAAACCTTAATTTGATTGTATTCGCTGATTTTATCTAAATTTTTAAATTTATCTTCTAAATCAATATCAATTCTTTCAACATAT
>URRX01000186.1 GCA_900550345.1 uncultured Anaerococcus sp.
ATATTTTTTTTAAATTTTTATTTAATTTATCGATTTATCAAAATAAATTTTTCATATTTTTTTATAATGGGTATAATTTAACAAAGGAGGATTTGTAATGAAAATTGATTTTAATAATGTTGACTTATCAAATCTCAATTCTTATAAAGAAAAAAGTCTTGAAGCTTTTTCTTCTTTGATGAACAAAGATGGAGAAGGCAATGACTTTTTGGGTTGGATTGATAGGGCTAATAACCTAGATATGGAAGAATATGAAAGAATTAAAAAAGCTAGCAAAAAAATCCAAGGAAATTCAGATTGTTTGGTAACTATCGGTATAGGTGGTTCTTATCTTGGTACTAAGGCAGTTGATTACGCTATGAAAGGATATTTTCCAAAATCTGATAAGACTGAATTAATTTATGCAGGTTATCAAATTTCTGGAGAATATTTATATGAACTTCTTGATTATCTAAAGGAAAAAGAATTTTCTATTAATGTAATTTCTAAATCAGGTACTACAACTGAGCCTGCTATTGCCTTTAGATTTGTTAAGGAACTTTTGGAAGAAAAATATGGAAAAGAAGAAGCTAAGGAAAGAATATTTGTTACAACTGATAGACAAAAGGGTGCTTTAAAAGATTTGGCTGATAAGGAAGGCTATGAAACTTTTGTAGTTCCAGATGATATTGGAGGAAGATTTTCTGTAATTTCTGCAGTTGGTCTTTTACCTTTATGTGCAGCTGGAATTGATATCGACAAATTCGTAGCTGGATTTAGAAAAGGAATAGAAAATTTCACTAAGGATTCTTTTGAAGAAAACGAGGCTATTCAATATGCAGCTATCAGAAATATGCTACACGAAGACGGAAAAGATATTGAAGTTTTGGTAAATTATGAACCAAAATTAAAATATGTTTCTGAATGGTGGAAACAATTATTTGCTGAAAGTGAAGGAAAAGATGGAAAGGGAATTTTCCCAGTTTCTGTAAATAATACTACAGATCTTCACTCTGTTGGACAAATGATTCAAGATGGTAAGAGAAATTTATTTGAAACTGTAATTAAAGTTCAAAAAGCTGATAAAGATTTAACTATAAAAGAAGATAGTGAAAATCTTGATGGTTTGAATTATCTTGCAGGACGCGATATGAGTTTTGTCAATGAAAAAGCAATGGAGGGAACAATAATTGCCCACGTTAAAGGTCAAGTTCCAAATATTTTATTGACAATCGACGATGTATCTAGCGAAAGTTTGGGTGAATTATTCTATTTCTTTGAAATAGTTGTTGGTGTTAGTGGATATATGTTAGGAGTAAATCCATTTAACCAACCAGGAGTTGAAGAATATAAAACTCAAATGTTTAAATTACTTGGCAAACCAGGATATTAAAATTAAATAAAAATAAAATAATGTGTTTTACAAAAAATGAGGCTGTATTTTTACAGCCTCATCTTTCATCTTCAGAATATTTCAAAGCTCCACCCAAAATTCCATCAACGAAATCTCGAGATTCATAAATCTTGTAATAAGAAAATTTCTTATCCATAAGAAGTTTTGCCCTTTTTGTTTTTTTCTCTTGTTTTTCATCAGCTAATTCTTTTACAAAAGTCTTGTGAAGCTTATCTTTTTTCAAACTATCAAAAACATCTATATAGCAAACATTACTAACTTCAACATCAACTTCAAGTCCATCCTTTGTCTTTTTCTCATCCTTTACTTCTACTTTTAAATTTTTAAAATTCGCCTTCAAAAATTCTTCTTGTTCCTTTTTATTTAAAGAATAAGATTTTTTAAGTACATCTTCTACCTTAACTAGCTTATCAAAATACTTATTTTCTGTTTCATAATCCAATTCTTTAATAGCATCAACAGCCTTATTTATAGATCTTTGAGGAGTATTAATAAATTTTTGATAAATAAATAAAGGAGACAAAAGGATAAGAACAAAAACTATAAGGCTAATAATTCTTCTTTGCCTATATTTTTTTCTTCTTAATTCTTTTCTTCTATTTCTAGAAGTCCTAACAGACTTCTGTGATCTTTTTTTATTTCTTTGACTTTTTTCGGCAAAAGCCTCACTTCTTTTTTTCCTTGGCATAATTTCCCCTAAATAATTTTCTTTTAGACTGATATTATTATATAATCAAAGTGGTGATACTAT
>URRX01000187.1 GCA_900550345.1 uncultured Anaerococcus sp.
AATCCTTTAAAAATTTTTTAAATATAATTTTTATTAGAGTATAATAAATATAGAAAATAAAATAGGAGGATTTATGGAATACAAAGACTTACAACCTAAAGAAGTGTTTCATTGGTTTAAAGAAATATCAAATATACCAAGAGAAAGTGGAAATGAACAAGGAATTTCAGATTTTTTAGTAAATTTTGCAAAAGAAAGAAATTTAGAATATTGGCAAGATGATGTTTTAAATGTATATATAAAGAAAGAAGCTAAAAAAGGCTGTGAAGATTATCCAGAAATTTTACTTCAAGGTCATATGGATATGGTGGCTGTAAAAGAAAAAGATTCTGATCATGATTTTTCAAAAGATCCTATCGAACTTCTTGTAGAAGGAGATTGGGTTACAGCTAATAAAACAACCCTTGGTGCTGATGATGGAATGGCTATAGCTTATGCTCTTGCAATTTTAGATAATGATGAAATTGATCACGGTCCAATCGCAGCTCTAATTACAACAGGTGAAGAAACATCAATGGTTGGTGTAAATAATCTTGATGCTAAAAAATTAGGAAATCCAAAATATCTTTTAAATATTGACAGTGAAGAAGAAGCAATCCTTACAATTGGATGTGCAGGCGGAATGGATATTAAATTTTCATTTGAAAAAGAATATGAAAAAGCAAATGGAGAATTTATTTCAATAGAATTTAAAAATTTCCAAGGTGGACACTCAGGAATGGAAATTGACAAATTCAGATTAAATGCAATCAAAGGGCTTGTAAGAGTAATAGATAGTCTTGATTCATATAAAATTGGAAAAATTGAAGGTGGAGTAAAAAGAAATGCAATTCCTTCACATTCATATGCAATTGTAGAAGTAGAAAATGCTAAAGAAGCTATTGAAAAATTAGAAGAAGTAAAAGAAAATATCTTACATGAATACAAAAACTCAGATCCAAATGGACAAATCATAATTGAAGAATGTGATTATGATGGGGAAGTATTTACAAAAGAATTATCAGAAAAAATTGTAAATTCTAATTTAATTTTAGTAGATGGTCCTGTAAAGAAATTTGATGGATCAATGGTTACAAGTTCAAATCTTGGATTAATCGAAGAAGATGATAAAACTATAACATTTACAGTCCTTGCTAGAAGTGAGCTAACAAGTGCAAAAAGATTTAGACGTGATGTAATTAAAAGACAAGTTGAAATATTTGGAGCAAAAGTTACATCTGATAATGAATATCCAGGTTGGGAAAGAGAAGACAGTGAACTTTTGGAAAAAATGGTAAAAGTTTGGGAAGATTTATTTGGTAAAAAACCGGAAATCCTAACAACTCATGGTGGACTTGAATGTGGACTATTAAAACAAGACTTGAAAGATACTCAAATGGTTTCATTTGGTCCTGAAATAGAAGGTGCTCACTCACCAGAAGAAAGAGTAAACATAAAATCTACAGAAAATAATTATAAATTCTTAGTAGAATTACTAAAAGAATTAAGATAAGAAAAAAAGAGGCTTCGGCCTCTTTTATATTTATCATAATAATAAATATAAAAGAAGCTTGTTAAATTTTTATTTCATGTTATAATAATAAAAGAAAGGAAATCATTTTCTAAAAAATTGACTATTTAAGATATTAAGTTGTCGAAGTGAAATCGTTGTATTTTTATAGGAAAACGTGTATAATAAATATAGCGAGTTAAGGTCTTGAGTTAAAACAAATATAGACTGATAATATTAATTTATCAACAAAAATATGGAGGAGTTATGTACGAGGAAAAAGTCACATTAGTGAATGAAATCGGTTTACATGCAAGGCCTGCTTCTATTTTTATTAGAGAAGCTGTTAAGCATGGATGCGATATAAATGTAGAAAAAGATGGTAGAGTTTATAATGCTAAATCAATTATGTCTGTGCTTTCAATGAGTGCTGGTAAAGGTGAAGAAATTATTATAAAAGCTCAAGGTGAGGGTGAACAAGAAGCTGTAAAAAGCTTAGTTGATTTAGTTGAAAATGAATTGACAAATTATTAGTTGAAAATATATATATTTAAAATAAAATATTTAATTATAGAGAACACTTTTATTAAAAGTGTTTTTTTCTTTGGGAAAAATAAAAATGAATTTGTAAGTATTAATTTATTT
>URRX01000188.1 GCA_900550345.1 uncultured Anaerococcus sp.
TTCATAAAGATTTATCTTTAAAATACCTTAAAGTTGATTATAATTACCGTTTGATATTTGATCTTCTACATAATTATCAATATCTACACCTTTTGGACAAATTACAAAAATACCTTTAGATACTTTTTCAACTGTTCCCTCTAAAGCATAAACTGCTCCTGAAACAAAGTCTAAAATTTGTCTTTTTTTATCAACTTCAAGCATTTCAAGATTTAATACTACTACTTTTTTATCTAAAATATCATCAACTATTTTTGGACCATCTTCATCATAACTTAAAGGTTCTTGAATTGAAATCCTAAAATTATTTGATGAATTATGACCAAAACTTCTATTTGTACTATTCATGCTTACTATATTATCTCCTCCCCTAGTTTTTCTATTTTTATTATTGGAAGAATAATCACTTGAAAAAGATGAGAAAGAACTTGTTTTGTCATCATTTCCAATAGAATCATTAGAAAAATCATAAGTAGAACTAGGAGTATAAGTTTTTTCTGTAGTTTTCTCACTAGATTTTTTTACTTCTTTTTCATCTTCTTCTATTTCTTCATCATAATCTTCGTAATCGTCGTTAATTCCTATAAATTCTTTAAATTTATCTAACATTTTTATACATCCTTTTACCAAATATTTTTGAACCAACTCTTATAATATTTGCCCCTTCTTCCAAGGCTATTTTATAATCGTGTGTCATTCCCATAGAAAGATATTCCATTTCAATATTATTATAACTTAAATCGGATAAATTATCGAATATTTTTTTAAGTCCTTTAAAACATGATCTTATTACTGAAATATCTTCAGTATTAGGAGCCATAGTCATTAATCCTTTTATCTTGATATTTTCTAATTCTTTTGCTTGATCAATTATTTTTTCAATATCTTCTTCATAAAATCCTGATTTTGTTTCTTCTTTTGAAATATTAACTTGTAATAAACAATCTTGAACAATAGATAATTTTTTTGCCCTATTATTAATTTTTTTTAAAATTTTCAAAGAATCAACCGAATGAATTAGACTTACTTCTCCTACAATTTTATTTACTTTATTTGTTTGTAAATGTCCTATCAAATGCCATTTAATATCGTCTGGCATTTTTTCCTTCTTATCTAAAAGCTCTTGAACTTTATTTTCGCCAAAATCTCTAAGGCCATAATCATAAACTTCCATGATTTTATCTATTCCATGAGTCTTAGTTACTGCTAAAAGCTTTGCATCATAATCATTCATATCATTTATTAGATTGTCAATATTTTCTTTTATAGTCATAACACATCCTTTAATATTCACTTTTTTTATCTCTATTCATCAGTATTTCTACTGATTTTTTTGGATCTGAATTTTCAAATATAACTTTATATATTTCTTTGGTTATTGGTAATTCAATTTTTTCTTTTAAAGATAATTCATATAAAGCTTTTGTAGTTGGTATACCTTCTACAACAGTTTTTACCTTTTTACAGGCTTCTTCTAATGAATAACCTTTACCAAATAAAATCCCACATCTATTATTTCTTGAATGCATACTAGTTGCAGTTACAATCAAATCTCCTATACCACAAAGACCATTTATTGATTTTGGATTTGCCCCTTGACTTACAGCAAATTTATTCATCTCATAAATTCCTCTAGTCATAATTGCAGCTTTTGTATTGTCTCCAAATCCAAGACCTGTAACCATTCCTATTCCAAAAGCAAGTACATTTTTTATAGCTCCTCCAATTTCACATCCAATTACATCAGTTGAAGTATATACTCTTAAATAATCTTTAGAACATAAATTTTGAATTTTTTTTGCAACTTCTTCATCTTCGCACGCACAAACCAAAGCTGTAGGCATTTTTTTTATAACTTCTTCAGCATGACTTGGACCAGTTAGAACAGCATAAGTACAATTTGTGTTTAATTCTTTTATAATTTCTGATACTCTTTTATAACTTTTTAATTCAATACCTTTTGACAAATTAATTAATATCTTATTATCGAGTCTATCTTTTATTTTTTCTAAAACTTCTCTTATAGACTGAGTTGGAATTGCATTTATAATAATATCGTTATCTAATAATTTTTCTAAATTATTTGTTGCTTTAATATTTTCACTTAATTTTAAATAATCAAAATATTTT
>URRX01000189.1 GCA_900550345.1 uncultured Anaerococcus sp.
GTAGCAAATAATAATATGATAGCAAATGATTTTACAAAAGAAATATTTTTGGAAAATATCTTTATACTTGTAGGATTTGCTGTGATTTTTTTCTTGGTAAGTTTGATATTAGATAAATTTTTATTTTTTAAAAGATCAAGTAAAAATTGAAATTTTAATTTGGATTCATTTGTCTAGATTTGGGTATCTATAACTATAGTAAACTATTTAACAAATTTTAATTAGCTATAACTTTATCAATATTAAAAAATAGTATATAATTTTACTAATAGGAGGAAAAGTTTTGCGAGATATTAAAAGAGTAGTTTTAAAATTAAGTGGTGAAGCACTTGCAAAGGATAAGGGATTTGGTTTTGATGATGAAACTATTGATCTTATCTGTGAAAATATAAAAAGAGCCAAAGATAATGGATTGGAAATTGCCATAGTTGTTGGTGGTGGAAATTTCTGGAGAGGAAGAAGTGGAAAACATATTGAAAGAGCTACTAGCGATACTATTGGTATGCTAGGAACTGTAATGAATGGTTTGAGACTTCAAGATACTTTGGAGAAAATGGGAATAGAAACAAGACTTATGACTGCAATTAATATGCAAGAAGTTGCAGAGCCTTATATTAGAAGAAGAGCTGTAAGACATCTTGAGAAGGGAAGAATTGTAATTTTTTCTGCAGGAACTGGTCTACCATATTTTTCAACAGATACAACAGCATCTCTAAGAGCTTTGGAAATAGATGCAGATATGATTTTATTAGGTAAAAAAGGTACTGACGGAATTTATGACAAAGATCCTAATAAATTTGAAGATGCTATCAAGTATGAAAAGTTAACCTATAGTGAAATTTTACAAAAAAGATTAACAATAATGGATTCTACTGCTACAAGCTTGTGCATGGATAATGACATGCCAATTTTAGCTTTTGGAATAGATAATCCAGAAAATTTGGTAAAGATAGTTGAAGGAAAAGATATAGGAACAATTGTAAAGGAGAGTTTTGATGTACGATAAGATTATTAAAGATACAGAAAATGATATGAAAAAGGCTTGTGAGTCTTTTGAAATTAGAATTTCTAAAATTAGAGCAGGAAGAGCTAATGATTCAATATTGGATGGATTGACTTTTTCATATTATGGATCACAAACACCAATTAATCAAGCTGCAACAATTTCTACACCAGAACCTAGACTTTTGGTTATTAAACCTTGGGATAAGTCAAATATTAAGGAAATTGAAAAGGCTATTAATAAATCTGATATTGGTATAAATCCACAAAATGACGGTGAAGTAATTAGACTTCCATTCCCAGCTTTAACTGAAGAAAGAAGAAAAGATCTAACTAAACAAGTTAATGAATATTCTGAAGATAGCAAAATTCAAATCAGAAATATCAGAAGAGATGCATTAGATACTGCAAAAAAAGCAGAAAAATCAGCTGATTTAACAGAAGATGATTTATTTTCAATTGAAGAGGATATTCAAAAAATTACAAAAAAATATATAGATAATATTGAAAAAATTTCTGATAGTAAGAATAAAGAATTACTTGAAGTTTAATTTGATATGAAAGAACTTAATAAGCTAAGGGCTATTTTATATAAAGATATTGGAATTAAAAAAATTAATTCAAATATTCTATCTTTATTTTTAAAACAATTAAGTCTGCTTATTAATTCATCAGTATCAATTTATGACAGCATTAAGATAATAATTGACCAAAGACTTGATAAGAAATTGAACAAAGCTTTGGTCAATATATCTTTAGATTTGAAAAATGGCTATGGAGCTTATGAAGCTTTTTCAAAAGAGGAAAAATCATTTGGTCCTATTATTACTGCTTTTATAAAAAGTGGAGATGCCAGTGGTAAGATGTCTGAAATACTTGATGAGTTATCAACATATTTAAATGAAGAAAGTAAAAATAAAAATAAGATTATAGAAGCTCTTATTTATCCCATAATTTTATTAAGTGTTACAATAGTTGTTGTAGTAATAATTCTTACAAAAGTCTTACCTACATTTATTGAGGTTTTTAAAGATAATGGAGCAAAACTTCCAAAATCTACAAAAATTCTTTTGTCAATTTCTTCATTTATTAATAAAAATGGATTT
>URRX01000190.1 GCA_900550345.1 uncultured Anaerococcus sp.
ATTTTGGACATAGGATTTGGAACGGGAAAATTAATTTCAAAGTTATATAGATGTGGATATAAAATTTATGGACAAGATTTTTCTGAAAAAATGTTAGAAGTTTCGAAAGAAAAAATGCCTCATGCTAAACTATATTTGGGAGATTTTTCTAATGGCTTGGTAGATCCATTATTAGAACATAAGTATGATGCAATAATTGCTACATACTCACTACATCATTTAACAAATAAGAAAAAAATTAAATTTTTGAAAGATTTGCAAAAAAGATTAAATAATAGAGGATGCATTTATATTGGAGATATTATATTTTCATCTCGTAATGAACATGATAAGTGCATGATAGATGCTAAAAATGAGTGGGATAAAGATGAAATATATTTCGTTGTAGATGAGTTTAAAGCTTATTTTCCTGAAATGCAATTTAAAAAAATTTCTGAATGTTCAGGAATAATTACTTTAAAAAATAAATGATATCTAGAATAATTTAGTATTAAAAAATATTTACTATTTAAAATTAGAAATAAAAAAGGCTGTAATCATTTTACAGCCTTTAAATATAATTATTTATCCTTTGATGGATTTTCAGAGAAATCAGATCTTGTTCTTCTAGCTTCAACACCAACGTTTGAGTTGATATCAGCTTCATCAGAAATGCTTCTTAAATTTTCTTGATCAGCATTATCTTTTTTATCTAAAGATTCGCCACCTTCTGATTTATTAGCTTCTCTAGTTTTTTTGTCGAGTTCTTTGTCTCCTCTGTATTGATTTTCATTTGTGATGTTTTTTTCGTCAGACATTTTTTACTCCTTTTAATTTAAAAATTAGAATCTATAGTTATTATACCATTTTGTATTAATTTTAACCAATTTTATTGTTTGCTTATTAGTTTTACAATTTCAATTATTACATCACTAGATTTTTTCATATCTTCTATTGGTATGAATTCATAAATTCCATGAAAATTATAACCACCTGTAAATAAGTTTGGAGTAGGTAGTCCCATAAATGATAATTTAGAACCGTCTGTGCCGCCTCTTATAGGTTGAACAATAACATTTATACCTAAGTTCTCCATTGCTTTTTTAGCGTAATTTACAATTTCCATTTTATTTTTTAAAATATCACCCATGTTATAATAAGTATCACTGATTTCAGATTTTATTATATTATTGTATTTTTTATTTAATAAGTTTACACAGTCATTAAAAAATTCTTTCATTTCTTCAAATTTTTTTCTATCAAAATCTCTTATTATATAAGTCATTTCTGTATTTTCTATACTTCCATCAATAGAAATCATATGGAAAAAACCTTCATATCCTTCTGTATGTTCTGGTCTTTGGACTTGACCTAATAGATCATCTAATTCTTTTGCAACTGTTATAGAGTTAATCATTGTGTTTTTGGCTGTTCCAGGATGAACAGATTTACCCTTAATAAAAATTTTTGCTTCAGCTGCGTTGAATGATTCATATTCCAATTCTCCAAGTCTGCCTCCATCAATCGTATAGGCAAAGTCAGCATCAAAAGTCTCCACATCAAAACTATCGCATCCTGTTCCAATTTCTTCATCAGGAGTAAAGGCAATTTTTATATCTCCATGTTTAATTTGAGGATTATTTACAAAATATTCGATTGCATTCATTATTGCAGCAATCCCAGCTTTATCATCTGCTCCTAAAAGTGTATCGCCATTTGTTGTAATCAAAGTTTTTCCAATTAATTCCTTTAAAACTGGAAAGTCATCTTCTTTTATATATATATTATCTTTTAATTTTATATCTCCACCTTTATATTTTAGTATTTGAGGATTTTTAATTCCTCCTGGCATTTCTGGTGAAGTATCTACATGTGCAATAAAACCAACTTTAGGAATTTTTTTATCTGTATTTGCTTTTAATGTAGAAAAAACGAACCCTTCATTATTTATATTAGCTTCAAGACCAAGTTTAATTAATTCGTCTTTTAGTAATTTTGCTAACTCTAATTGACCTTCACTAGTTGGTTTTAATATTTTTGCTTTTTTTTCATCACTTTTGCTATCTATTGATATATATTTTAAAAACCTTTTTGTTATATTTTCCATAC
>URRX01000191.1 GCA_900550345.1 uncultured Anaerococcus sp.
AATTATAACAATAAGAAAGGCTTAATAGATAAGGTTAGCTAAGCTAACTTTATCTATTTATTTATAAATAAATATAGATGGAGAAAAATATGAAGGCACCAATTGTAACACTAGTTGGAAGAACTAATGTTGGGAAATCAACATTATTTAATAAATTAGTAGGAAAAAGAAAAGCCATAACAGAAGATGAAAATGGAGTAACAAGAGATAGAGTTTATGATAAGGTGGATTGGCTTGGAAAAGAATTTATTTTAGCAGACACTGGTGGATTAGATATTTCTAATAAAGAAATTATGAACCAAGAGATAAAATCACAAGTGGAAAAAGCTTTATTGGAAAGTGATTTAATTTTATTTGTCGTTGATGGTAGAGAAGGATTAAATCCACATGATTTTGAAATTTCTAACGAGTTAAGAAAATATAATAAAAAAGTTATTGTTGTAGCTAATAAAATTGATAGAGAAATTATACCTGATCATATATATGATTTTTATCAGTTTGGATTTGATGATTTAGTTACAATATCAGCAGAAGGATCAAAAAATTTAGGTGATTTACTTGACAAAGTTGTTGAATCAATAGATTTTTCAAAATTTGATACAGATCTAGACGCTACAAGAATTGCTATAATAGGAAAACCAAATGCTGGCAAATCTTCACTTGTTAATCATCTATTAAACGAAGAAAGAATGATAGTAACAGATATTGCTGGTACTACGAGAGATGCTATTGATAGTTATTGGCAATATAAAGATAATAATTATGTATTGATTGATACAGCAGGACTTAGAAGAAAAAATAAAGTAAGTGATAATATAGAATATTATGCAAATCAAAGAACATTTGATGCTGTTGATAGTTCAGAAATTTGTTTATTTTTAATAGATGCTACTGTTGGAGTTACAGAACAAGATACAAAGATTGCTGGATATGCACATAATAAAAGAAAAGCTATAATTATTGCTGTTAATAAGTGGGATAAGGTAGAAAAAGAAACTAATACTATGAGGAATATGGAAAGAGAAATAAGAAATAAACTTTCTTTTGCTCTATATGCTCCTATTATTTTTATTTCTGTACTAAAAGGTCAAAAAATTACAGATCTTTTAAACTTAATAGAAATTGTAAATAGTAATTATCATACAAGGATCAAAACAGGTGTCTTAAATACAATTTTACAAGATGCAATAATGATGACTGCCCCTCCTCAAGATAAAGGAAAAAGACTTAAAATTTATTATATATCTCAAGTTCAAGCAGCACCGCCTAAATTTTTGTTACATGTAAATGATAAGGAATTGATGCATTTTTCTTATCAAAGATATCTTGAAAATCAAATTAGACAAAACTATAGTTTACAAGGTGTTCCTTTTACTTTTGAAATTAGAGAAAGGAAAGAAAAATGAAATTTGTCTTAGTAGCACTTTTTTCATATTTAATAGGTTCAATTCCTTTTTCTTATCTTATTGGAAAAATATTTTTTAAGAAGGATATAAGAAGGATGGGGAGTGGAAATCCAGGAACTACTAATGTATTTAGAAATTTTGGTGCATTAGCTGGAACCTTTACCCTATTTTTAGATATGTCAAAGGGATTGGTTGCAGTTTATACAACTTATTTTTTCTTAGGTGAGAAATATGCTCTTACTTCCTTAGTTTTTGTAGTTCTTGGCCATATTTTTTCAATCTTTTTGAAATTTAAAGGCGGAAAAGGTGTAGCAACATCTGCAGGAGCATTATTTGCTTATGATTTACGAGTGTTCTTATGCTTGGCTATTATTTTTGTAGTAATATTTTTAATTACAAGAACTGTATCAAAAGCATCTTTGAGTGCTTGTATTTTTGCGCCATTTATTTCATATTATTTTCAACAGATTAATTTATTTACTATAATTATTACTTGTGTAGCATTAATGATTATTGTAGAACATAGGGCAAATATAATTAGAATTAAAAATCATGAAGAAAAAAAGATGTTTTGAGGTAGTTATATGAATATTTCAATTATTGGGGCAGGATCTTGGGCTAGTGCTATAGCTGATTTCTTGTCAAAAGAAAATAAAGTACTTATGTATGCTAGAAAT
>URRX01000192.1 GCA_900550345.1 uncultured Anaerococcus sp.
CTTACTTTAAAAATTTAAAAAATTATGGAAATATAACTTTAATGTATTGTAAAATTTACACTGGAAAAACTCATCAAATTAGATTAAGCTTATCCAATTTAAATCATCCAATTATTGGCGATAAGTTATACGGATCAAAATATGAACTGGATAGATTTTTATTACATTCATATAGAGTAAAATTTAAAAGATTTAGAGATCAAAAGAAAATAACGATATTATCCAAACCTGATTTTGATAAGCATTTAAATTCAAGTGTTTTAAGATAGTATAACTAATTTGCAATTATGCTTTTCATGATATATAATGAATATATTCCAAGGAGAAAGGTCCAAATTTAAACCTACAACATTTATAAGGGATTGCGGAGTTTTGACTTTGATGACAAGCCTCCTTTGAGTGGAAGTCAGAAATTTTAAACAGCAAACCCACCTTCACATACGCGAAGGTATTAAATAAAAGGACCACCTTGGATTTTTTAAACCTATGTTAATTTTACTTGAATTATGGGTACAAATTAATTATATAAAATAAAAATTAAGGAGAGTTGAAATGAGTATAGCAGATTATATTGAAAGTAAAGCACAAAGAAAACAAAGAGAAATTAAATATGAAATTTGGAAAGTTAAAAACCATGATAGTAGAATGAGAGCTCAAGGAGCTTTGGTTGGTGCCTTAGCAGGTGTTGCTGCTGGTTTATTTTTAGCTCCAAAATCAGGAAAAGATTTAAGAAAAGATATTAAAGATTCTGTAGATAGTACTGTAAATCAAGTAAAAGATACAACAAATGACTTGATTGAAAACGCTAAAGATTCTTATGTAGATTTTAAAGATAGAGCATATACAGAATTACAACCAATTGAAGAAGGTTTTGAAGAAGGTAAAAAAGTTGTAAGAGATACAGTTGAAAAAACAAAAGGAAATATAAAAGATAACGCTAAAGACGTTAAAGATGAAGCGCAAAAATTAAAAGAAGATGCCAAAGATGTTAAAGATGCTGCAAAAGACGGTGCAAAAGATGCATCTAAGGACGTTAAAGAAGGCAAAGAAGAAGTAAAAGATGTAGCAAAAGATACTAAAAAGAAAGCTGGAGAAGTTAAAAGAGCTGAAGATAGAAAAAATAAATAAGGAGTAGATAATGGTTACAATAAATTTAAGATTAATAGCTGATATTATCTTATTATTAGTAGGCATCATCGCTATAATATTTTTAGCTTTATTCTTGAAAAAAGCTTCAGGATTAGTAGATTCCATTCAAAAAATCGTTGATAAAAATGAGGATAATTTGGATGGAGTAATTAATAAACTACCAGCACTTGTTGATCAAGCTAATATTTTAGTAGATAATGTTAACGAATTAGTTTCTGATCCTAATTTAAAGATGGCTATATCAAATGCAAATCTAGCTATCTCTAACGTAAGTGATATTACTGTTGATGTAAAGGACACAGTTAATTATTTTGGAGAAAGTGTAGTAGATACAACTGATACATTTGGAGAAGGAATAGCTTCAATAAATGATTATGCTTCATTAATAATGGATGTTTTTGACATTGTAAAGAGTGTAATATCAGGAAGATAGGCCATCAATATTGATGGCCTTTATTTATGTTTTATAGAAAGGAGCATATATGGCACAACCAACAATTAAAGATGTTGCAAAACTTGCAGGTGTATCAATATCAACAGTTTCAAGAGTAATGAATGATTCAAAACCTGTAAGCCCAGAAGCTAGAAAAAAAGTTTTAGATGCTATCAATAAACTTGACTTTAAACCAAATCAACTTGCTAGAAGTTTAGTAATGAAAAAATCTAACCTAATTGGTGTTATAGTTGAAGATATTGGTATAGAATATATGGCACAATTAATTAGGGGAGTAGAAGAAATTGGACACCTCTATAAATATGATATTATTCTTTCAAGTACTTATGGTGATGATAATGCTTTGGAAAATGCTATAGAATTTTTATCAACAAAACAAGTTGAAGGAATTGTAGTTATAAGTGAAGATATATCTGCAGAAATATTAGTAAAATTAAGAGATAATAAAATACCATTTTTATTATTAGACAAATTACATG
>URRX01000193.1 GCA_900550345.1 uncultured Anaerococcus sp.
TAGAAGATTTATCTTTCATTATTCCAAACGTAGAAATATTTTTTAAATTTTTTTCTTTAGAATTTTTATTATTTGATCCTTTCAAACAATCCACAATAGTAGAAATTCCATATCTTTGATCAAGCCTATAAATACAAGATAAAACTTTTTGGCTATCAATACTAGCATCTATTTTTTCATAATCATCTAAACAATTAGAGCAATTATCACAGTTTTCTTCTGAATCTTGACCAAAATATTCTAGGATAAATGATCTTAGACACTTACTTGTATTTACATAGTTTATTATCGTTTGAAGTTTTTCAAGTTTTATCAGTTGATATTGTCTATTATTAGTTTGAGAAATCAAGTATTTATTTACAACAATATCTTGACCAGAATAAAGTAGGATAGCATCTGATTTTTCTCCATCTCTTCCTGCCCTACCTGCTTCTTGATAATATGATTCCATATCTTTAGGCATATTCATATGAATTACATATCTTACATCAGACTTATCTATTCCCATGCCAAAGGCATTAGTCGCTACAATTATATTTTTCCTATCATAAATAAAATCTTCTTGATTTTTCTTTTTTTCTTTATCGGATAAACCAGCGTGATAATAAGTTACATCATAAGATAACTTTTTTAAATATTTATAGCAAGTTTCAACTCTTTTTCTTGTAGATGCATAAATTATTCCAGACAAGTCTTTTTTATCTTTTAAATAATCCCTTATATAAGAAAGTTTATCCTTTGGTTTTCTAACTTCAAACAATAGATTTTCCCTATCAAAACCTGTTACTTTTACAAAAGGATTATTCAAGCTAAGGTTTTTTATAATGTCTTCTCTTACAGATGAGGTAGCAGTAGCAGTAAAGGCTGCTATTTGAATTTTTTTATCAAATAAATCATAAATTTGAGGAATAATTTTATATGATGGTCTAAAATCATGTCCCCGCTGAGAAATACAATGAGCCTCATCTACTGCTATAAATGAAATATTGAGATTTTTTATAAAATTAATGAAAAATTCATTTTCTAATCTTTCGGGAGAAATATATAAAATTTTGATTTTATTATTTTTTATTTCTCTTAAAGTTTTTGTATAAGTTTCTATATCCTGGCTAGAATTTATAAAGGCTGCATCAATACCATTTTCAGTTAATGAATCAACTTGGTCTTTCATAAGTGAAATTAAAGGAGAAATAACCAAACAAATTCCATCAATCATTAAAGCTGGTAATTGATAACAAATCGACTTTCCTCCACCAGTTGGAAGAACGCCTAATACATCTTTACCTTCTAAAATATTTTTAATTAATTCCTCTTGTCCTTTTCTAAAAGAATCATATCCAAAATATTTTTTCAAATTATCTAAAATATCCATATATCACCTATTTTTTTCTAAAAAAAATAATTAAGCATAAAACTTAATTATTTCCTTCTATATTATCATTGTCTTGGTTTATATTAAGATCAGACTCATCTAAAGGTGTAGATGAATCATCACTAATTTCATTTGGAGAAGTTATAAACTCTTCATCTTTCATAACTTTTCCTTCATCTTTGTTTATTAAAATATCACCAATTTTGGTTTTCAAATTAAGAGTCTTCTTTTTATTATTTCCTGTAGAATATCCATCCAAAATATTTCTATAAGAAACATTACCTAAAACAAAATTTCCCACATTTAACTTTGCATTAATATTAAAAGATTTAATTGCATCCTCACCAGAAAGTTCAATATCACCATTTTCACTTTCCAAATTTTGGTCATTTTTCAATTTACTGTCTTTTAAAATAATATTTCCTACTCTTGTTTTAAAATTCGAATCAGAAACTTCTGAATTTTTAACTAAAATAGATCCAACATCATTTATAATAGATCCTATAATCTTAGATTTATCAAAACTTATATTTCCACTTTTTAAATCAAGATCCATATCCTTGCAGTTAAGATTAGAAATTTTTATATCCCCAGCTCCAACTCTACCTTTAATACTTTCAATAGATTTATTTTTTGGTAAAAAAATTCTTACAATTTGAATTTTATTTTTCATGTAAAGTTCTTTGCCCTTAATAT
>URRX01000194.1 GCA_900550345.1 uncultured Anaerococcus sp.
TCTCTTCCTATAGATTTTCTTTTTGAGTGAGTTTCAACTTTTCTCTTATCTTCGCCTCTTATTACTTTATAAATATATCTTCCTTGTTTTCCAAATAAATTTTCTAAAAATTCTTGGTCGAGTTTTAATAAGTCTCTAATTTTATATATACCTATATCTTTTAATTTTTCTACAGACCTATTACCAAGTCCGTGAACTTTTTTTATATCTAAATCTTCAAGAATATAGGGAATATCATCTTTGTTAATTTCTTTGATTCCAAAAGGCTTATTCCAATCACTGGCAAGTTTTGCCAAAAATTTATTATAAGAAATTCCTATAGAAACGCCAATTCCAGTTTGATTTAAAACATGATTTTGAATTTTTTTGGCAAGAATTTTTTTATCTTTATCATTGTCTATATAAATATAAGCCTCATCAATTGAAACTTGTTCCTTTATATGCGAATAAGATTCAATAATGTCAAAAACTTCTTTTGATTTTTCCTTATAATAATTTCTATCAACCTTAATCATAATTAGATTTGGACAAAGTTGTTTTGCTATAAAAACTGGCATAGCAGAATGGATACCAAATTCTCTTGCTTTATAATTTGCAGTAGTTATTATAGACTTATTAGAAAGTCCACCCACAGCCATAGGATAATTTTTTAATTTTGGATTTCTAATCTCTTCACATGATGCATAAAAAGCATCACAATCTATATGTAAAATTTTGTTCATTTTATCACCATTGTCATTATACTATAATTAAAAATTTGTGAAATTGTTTTATAATGGACTAAATGGGTTAATTTTTGTTATAATTAGATAAGGTGATTAAATGAGAATAGATAAATTTTTAAAAAATTCAAGAATTATTAAAAGAAGACAAGTTGCAAAAGATGCTTGTTTGAATGAAAGAGTTAAGATTAACGGAGATATAGCAAAGGCTGGTACAAATGTAAATCCTGGCGACATTATAGAAATTAGTTTTGGAAAAAGAAATCTAAAAGTCAAGGTTCTTGACTTGATTGACGGTGCTAAGAAAAATGATGCAGGTGAGATGTTTGAGGTTATAGATGAATAAGTATGAAAAATATATAAAAAACAGGTCTAAAAATAATACCAGATTTTTAATAATAGTTTTATTTGTATTTATTTGTGGTTTGTTTGTATCTAGAGCATTTACTAATAATATGAAAAAAGAAATTACTAGTATAAATCAAGATATAAAAGTTACAAATTCTAAGATTAAAAAAGTAAGAAGAGATATAGACACAATAAAAAGTGACTATGATAACAGAAACACAGATGAGTTTAAAGAAAAGATAGCTAGAGAAAAACTCGGAATGATAAAGAAAGACGAGTATGTGTACAAAGACGAAAATAATAAGTAGATTTAAAAATACTGTAGAAAAATATAGGCTTATTGAAGAAAATGATACCATAATAGTTGGTGCAAGTGGTGGACCTGATAGTCAATTTTTAATTTATTTATTAAATGAATTGAAAGATTATTATAAGATTAAAATAGTCCTTGCTCATTTAAACCATTTGCATAGAATAGATGCAAGTGATGATGAGAATTTAGTGATAGAAACTGGGAAAAAATTATCGCTTGATACTTTTGTATCTCACAAATCTATGGATGATTATGCTAAAGAGAAAAAAATATCATCAGAAAATGCTGGTAGGATTTTAAGATATAATTTTTTTAAATCTCTTAAAAAAAATTATAAAAATGCTAAGATTGCAGTAGCTCATAATATGGATGATCAAGCTGAAACTGTTCTTATGAGAATAATAAGAGGTTCTGGACTTGATGGACTAAAAGCTATGGATTATAAAAATGATTATATAATAAGACCAATAATGAATTTTAAAAAAAGCGAAATCTTAAAATTTTTGGACCAATTTAATATAGCCTATCATATAGATTACACAAATTTACAAACAGATTATACTAGAAATAAGATAAGATTAGAAATAATACCACAAATTGAAAAAATCAATCCCAATTTTAAAAATTCATTAGTAAATTTG
>URRX01000195.1 GCA_900550345.1 uncultured Anaerococcus sp.
AGTTGGGAATTGAAATAAATTTCCCTTATGATGATACTATGCTTATGCATTATCTAATAGATCCTTCTAGATCTTCCTATGATTTAAAAACCTTTAGCCAAGCATTTTTGAAATATGAAGTTTTAAATGAAGAAGATTTGTTGGGCAAGGGAAGAAATAAAAAATCATATAAAGATTTAAGTGATGAAGAACTTGGAAAATATTTAGCATCAATTATAAATGCAATAGAGGATAGTCTTGATATATTAACTGATAAGTTAAAAGAACTATCTATGTATGATCTTTATAAAGATTGTGAAATTAAATTATCCAAAGTTTTGGCTGATATGGAAATTACTGGTTTTGTATGTGATATAGATGAACTTGAAAAGATAAAAGATGAAGTTTCACTTGAACTTAAGGATTTAGAAAAAATAATCTATGAACTTGCAGGTAGTGAGTTTAATATAAACTCACCAAAACAACTATCAAAAATACTATTTGAGGATTTGGAACTTCCAATTATCAAAAAAACAAAGACTGGATACTCAACAAATGCAAAAGTTTTGGAAAAACTAAGAGATAAACACCCTATAATTATAAAAATTGAAAGATATAGGGAAATGTATAAATTAAAATCAACTTATCTTGAAAGTCTTGAAGATTGTATAGATCAAGATGGTAGGATAAGATCAACATTTAAACAAAATGTAACAGCTACTGGAAGGCTTTCATCTACTGAACCAAATTTACAAAATCTTCCAATTAGAACAGAAGAAGGTAGAAAAATTAGAAAAGCCTTTAAGGCAGATGATGATAAAGTCTTAATTGATGCAGATTATTCACAAATTGAATTAAGAGTTTTAGCCCACCTTGCTAATGACAAAAAAATGCAAGAGGCTTTTTCTAATGATATAGACATTCATACAAAAACTGCATCTGAAGTTTTTGATACTCCAATTGATAAAGTAACAAAACTGCAAAGAAGTGAGGCAAAGGCAGTAAATTTTGGAATAATTTATGGAATAAGTGATTATGGTCTTAGTCAAAATCTAAATATTCCAAGAAAAAGAGCCAAAGAATACATTGAAAATTACTTGGATACCTATCCTCAAATCAAAAACTATATGAAAGATATAGTAAAAAAAGCCAAAGAAGATGGTTATGTAAATACAATATTTAAAAGAAGAAGATATGTTCCAGAAATAAATTCTAAAAATTTCAATGTAAGAAGTTTTGGGGAAAGAGTTGCATTAAATACACCTATTCAAGGTTCAGCTGCTGATATTATAAAATTTGCCATGATAAATTCATACCTAAATCTAAAAAAAGCTAAGATAGATGCGAAAATTGTCCTACAAATCCATGATGAAATAATCATAGAGGCAAGTAAAAAAGATTTAGAAAAGGCAAAAGAAATATTAAAAACTTCTATGGAAGAGGCGGTCAATTTGAAAGTACCACTTTTAGTCGATATAGATAGCGGAGATAGCATGTATGAATCAAAATAGGATTGTAATAACAGGTACGATTTCAAGTGGTAAATCTTCTTTATCAGATATTTTAAGAAAAAAGGGTTATTTAGTTATAGATAGTGATAAGATTAATGCAAAACTTTTAGAAAAAGATCAAATTAATTATAGAGAAATTTTATCATCAGGGGCCTTTGACGAGGCCTTTGAAGATGGGATTATTAATAAAAAAGTTCTTGGAGAAATTATTTTTAATGATCCTAAAAAAAGAGAATTGATAAATAAAATAAGCCATAAAAATATTATTTCTTATATAAATAAAGAAATAGAAAATTCAAAGGAAAAAAATGTTTTTATTGAAATTCCCTTATATTTTCAAATGAAAGAAAAATTTCCTTGTGAATATGTATGGCTTGTTACTGCGAATAAAGATGTACAAATAAAAAGACTTATGGCTAGAGATAATATTGATAAAGATTTTGCCATAAAAAAAATAAATAGTCAAAACTTTTCACTTATGAAAGAAAAGTCAGACCTTATATTTGATAATAGCACAAGTTTAGATGATT